>NZ_JBHWJJ010000003.1:0-122178 GCF_042732005.1 Streptomyces sp. NPDC059851
CCCGGCCCCGGCCCGGCTCCGGCCCGGAGTCGGTCTCAGAGGTAGAGCCCGGCGTCCGCCCCGTGGCCCTGCGGCGGCAGTACGGCCGCCGGGCCCGTGCCCCGGCGCAGGGCGAACAGCTCGGCCAGGGTGGCGCCCTCGCGGGAGACCCCCTCCTCGGCGCCCAGCCACTCCACGGCCTCGCGGTGCGTGAGCTTGCCGACTTCGATGCGGGCCAGGCAGCGCCCCGGGCGGACCACCGCCGGGTGCAGCCGCTCCAGGTCCTCGTTGGTGGTGACCCCGACCAGCACGTTGCGGCCCTGGCCGAGCAGACCGTCCGTCAGGTTCAACAGACGGGACAGGGCCTGGCCGGCCGTGTGCCGCGCCTCGCCGCGGATCAGCTCGTCGCAGTCCTCCAACAGGAGCAGCCGCCACCGGCCCTTCGCCGTGCCCTCGTCCTCGCCGATCGCGATGTCCATCAGGTAGCCGACGTCGTTGAACAGCCGCTCAGGGTCCAGGACGCAGTCCACCTGGCACCAGTCCCGCCACGACCGGGCCAGGGTCCGCAGCGCCGAGGTCTTCCCCGTCCCCGGCGGGCCGTGCAGCAGCAGGAGCCGGCCGGCGATGTCGTCCGGGGTCACCTTCATCAGGCGGTCCATGGCCGAGGCCACCGGTGCGGTGTAGTTGGGCCGCACCTCCGCCCAGGTACCCGCGCTGATCTGACGGGTCGTGCGGTACGGGCCACGGCGCGGGGAGACGTACCAGAACCCCATCGTGACGTTCTCCGGCTGCGGTTCGGGCTCGTCCTGCGCGCCGTCGGTGGCTTCGCCGAGGACCCCGGCGGCGAGTTCGTCGCTGACCGCCGTCACCGTCACGTCCGCGCCGCGGCTCCAGCGGGACACGAGCACCGTCCAGCCCTCGCCCTCCGCCAGGACGGCGCTGCGGTCGGAGTCGCGTGCCGAGCGCAGCACGGTGGCCGCGGCCGGCAGCAGGGTCGCCTCCGCCTTCACCCGCTCGATGGTGACGCTGCGTGAGTACGGCTGCTCGCCGGATGCGAACCGGCCGAGGAACAGCGCGTCCACGATGTCCGAGGGCGAATCGCTGTCGTCGACGTTGAGCCGGATCGGCAGCGCATCATGCGGATTGGCTGGCATGGCGCCCATGATCCGGCACGAACTGCCCCCGTGCACCCGTGTTCGCCGGAACGGGTGCGCGCCTTCCCCGGTCAAACGCCGTCGCGGTGAAGGTTCGGGGCGCAACTCTGCGCCAGATCTCCTTGGCATGAACACTTCCAGCCATCCCGGGCTCCTTGTACCACGGACTCAGGAGTAACCCCGACTCCTGAGTACCCCCCCCACACCCTTGAGGAGCCGCACCATGCCCTTGGGACGTCTGCCACGCCTTGCCGCCTGGACCTCCTCCCTGTTACTCGCCGCGGGCGCCGTCCTGTTCGGCGCCGGCCAGGCCTCCGCCGCCACGGCCGACTTCGGCTACGTCGCCCTCGGTGACTCGTACTCCTCCGGCGTCGGCGCCGGCAACTACGACAGCTCCAGCGGTGCCTGCAAGCGCACGAACCGCGCCTACCCGGCCCTGTGGGCCGCCGTCAACTCCCCGCAGACCTTCGCCTTCACAGCCTGTTCCGGCGCCCGTACGGGCGACGTACTCTCCGGCCAGCTCGGCCCGCTGAACCCGGGCACCGACCTGGTCAGCATCACCATCGGCGGCAACGACGCCGGTTTCGCCGACGTCATGACCACCTGTGTGCTGCAGTCCGAGTCCACCTGTGTCAACCGCATCAACCAGGCCAAGGCGTACGTCGACTCCACCCTGCCCGGTCAGCTCGACCAGGTCTACGGCGCCATCCGCGGCCGGGCGCCCGCCGCCCGCGTCGTCGTCCTCGGCTACCCCCGCTTCTACAAGCTGAACGGCACCTGCGTCGCCGGCCTCACCGAGGGCGAGCGCTCCGCCATCAACGGCGCGGCCGACCACCTGAACGCCGCGATCAGCAAGCGCGCCACCGCCCACGGCTTCACCTTCGCCCCGGTCGCGGGTGCCTTCACCGGCCACGAGATCTGCTCCGGCGACGCGTGGCTGCACAGCGTCAACTGGCTCAACATCGGCGAGTCGTACCACCCGACGGCGGCCGGGCAGTCCGGCGGCTACCTGCCCGTCTTCCGCAGCAAGGCCTGACCCCCGCGGCGGGCCTCAGGGCGCGGGCGCCGGGTCCGGTGACGCCGCCGGGTCCGGCGAACCGCTCGCGCCGGGGGAGGGGGCCCCGCCCGTCGGGGTCTCCTCCTCGCAGGTCACCGAGAACCCCACCCATTGCGAAACCAGGGACACGGGCCCCCGCACCTCCAGGCGGACCGCGTCGTCTACGGTCCCGCCCGCGCGGTGGCCGAGAGCGGTGTGCTCCAGCTGTCGGCCCGCCGGCCCGTCCGCGGTGTAGGTGACGGACTGCCAGCCCGGGGTGGGGGGAGTCCCGCTCCGCGTCACCCACCGGTACTCCAGCACGGCCGGCCGGTTCTCCACCTCGACGGTGGCCGTGAAGTACGGCGCCCCCGAGGCGGCCGGCGGGCACGTCCCGCGGTACTCCCCGCGCACGGTACGGACGGAGACCACGACCCGCGGCGAGGGCGCGGCCGAAGCCGAAGCCGAATCCGAAGCCGATGCCGAGGCGGAAGCGGAGGCAGAGGCGGACGCGGGCGCGGAGGAGGAGGCCGGAGCGGAGGCGGAACCCGGCGTCGCGGCGCCCGCCGTACCGGAGGGGCCCGCCGCCGCCGACGGGGCGGTCGCACCACCCGTGGCGGCAGGCCCGCCGCCCGATCCGGAGCCGTCCCCGGCGGACCGGTCCCGCACCAACAGCCAGCCCAGGGCCGCCAACGCCAGCAGTAGCACCACGATGCCGGCGGCCAGCACCGCCCCGGCCGGTCCCGGGCGCTGCCCGGAGTCGTACCCGGGTCCCGGGGCGGACGGTGGAGGAACGGGCGCCGGCATCGGCAGTGGCGGTGTCACCCCGGCCCCTGACCCGAGAGCCGTAGCCGCCCCCGCCCGTGCGCCCGCGCCGTTGTGTGCCGGCGCCACGGGGAAGCCCGGCTCCGACCGTGGTCCGCCCGGGTCCCGGAGGGACCCGCCCGCCGCGACGATCCGCAGCATCCGGGCGACCTCCGCCGCCGGCAGCCGTTCCTCCGGGTCCTTGCGCAGCAGCCCCTCCAGTACGGGCGTCAGCGGCCCTGCCCGCCGCGGCGGCGGCAACTCGCCGTCCACCACGGCCCGCAGCGTGGTCAGCGGGGTGTCCTGGCGGAACGGCGAGACCCCCTCGACGGCCGCGTACAACAGCACTCCCAGCGACCACAGGTCCGAGGCGGGGCCCGGCTCGCGCCCCACCGCCCGCTCGGGGGCGAGGAATTCGGGCGAGCCCACCACCTCGCCGGTCCGCGTGATCGCCGTCGAGCCCTCCAGTCGGGCGATCCCGAAGTCGCCCAGCACCACCCGGCCGTCGTTGCCGAGCAGGACGTTGGCGGGTTTGACGTCCCGGTGCAACACCCCCACCTCGTGCGCGGCCCGCAGCGCACCGAGCACCTGCTCGCCCAGGTGCGCGGTGCGCTGCGGGGTCAGCGGTCCCTCCGCCTCCAGCACCTCGGCCAGCGAGAGCCCCCGGACCAGCTCCATCACGATCCAGGGGCGGCCCTCCTCGGTGACCACGTCGTAGACGGTGACTGCCCCGCGGTGCGAGACCCGGGCAGCCGCCCAGGCCTCCCGTTCGAGCCGCCGGTACAACCGCCCGACCTCGGCCCCGTCCAGCCCCGCCGGGGCGCGTACCTCCTTGACGGCCACCTCGCGGGCCAGGACCTCGTCCCGCGCCCGCCATACGGTGCCCATGCCGCCCCGGCCCAGCAGGCCGAGCAGTCGGTACCGCCCCGCGACGACCCGGCCGGGGCCGGCGCCCGGCTCGCCGTCCGTCTCCGTGCCACCCCGGCTGTCGGTCACGCGCGCCCCCTGTGCGTCCAATGCATCCGCGCACCCCCTGCGCCCGGTGCGGCGGCGATGCGTCATCGGGTGGTCACTCCACGTTACCGCAGCGCCGGCCGTCCGGGCCCTGTTGTGCAGGCGGGAATCGCCCCCGGTGGTTCCTGAAACTCCCTCACCTTGCGGAGAGTAACCGTCGACTCCGCTGAGTAATCGTCAACTCCCCGACACATAGGGGTAATTCACAGCACCGGGATACCCGAGCGCATCTCGGGGGCGATAGGGTTAACCTGCCCGGGCCGGGTGCCTTCGTACGGGTGGGGAGAGAAAGATGGAACAGATAGCAATGCGCAGCAGGCCGCCCCGCGTGCCTGCCATCACCTGCGGCAGCAGCGCGACCAGCTCGCGCCTCGACCGCCACCTCGCCGTACTGGGCGGACCCGCCGTCCCCCACCGGGAGGTCGCCGAGGCGACCCTGCTGATGCGCGAGCTCACCGCTCGCGACCACACGCACCGGCTGCGCAGCCGGAGCGCGCGCGTTTCGCTCTTCGCGCCGCTCCGCCGCCTGCGCCGCTCGCTCTTCGGTAGCCGCCGCTCGTAAGAACCGTCCCCGACCCCGAGAAGTTTCGCCCCGGCCCTACGCAACCACTCCATCCCGGCGCAGTGTCGTGATCTGCGCGCCCGACATCCCCAGGGCGCGCAGCAGGGCCTCGGTGTGTTCGCCGAGTGCGGGCACCGCACCCATGTGCGGTGCCGGACCTCCCGGCAGCCCGATCGGCGGCAGTAGTGCCCGCAGCGGGCCCACCGGTGAACCCACCTCGCGCCAGCGGCCCCGTGCCGCCAACTGCGGGTGTTCCGCGAGCTGTTCCACCGAGTTCAGGCGGGCACAGGCGATGCCCGCCGCCTCCAGCCGGCCGATCGCCTCATCGGCGTCCAGCAGGGCCAGCGCCTCCGCCACCACGGCATCGGTCGCCTCCCGCCCGCGGGTGCGCGCCGCGTTCGTCGCGTAATCCGGGTCGTCGGCCAACTCGGGCCGCTGCAGCACCTGTTCGGCGAGGCGGCGCCACTCCCGGTCGTTCTGCACCGACAGCAGCACCCGGTCGCCGTCCGCCGTCGGATAGGCGTCGTACGGGGCGATCACCGCATGGGCGAGCCCCGTCCGGACGGGCTGCCGCCCGCCGTGCACCGTGTGGTGCAGGGGATGCCCCATCCACTCGGCGAGCGCGTCGAGCATGGACACCTCCACCCGGCCCCCGCGCCCGGTGACCCCGCGCCGCACCAGCGCCGCGAGGACCCCCGAGAAGGCGTACATCGCGGCTGCGATGTCCGCGGCCGGGATGCCCGCCTTCACGGGCTGCTCCGGCGTGCCCGTCACCGAGACCAGCCCCGCCTCACACTGCACGAGCATGTCGTAGGCGCGCTTGTGGGCGTACGGGCCCTCCGCGCCGTACCCGGAGACGTCCACCGCCACCAGCCGTGGGTACCGCGCGCACAGCGCCGCCGAGTCCAGCCCGAGCCGCGCCGCCGCACCCTGTGCCAGGTTCTGCACGAACACGTCCGCCCCGTCGAGCAAGCCGTGCAGGACCTCCCTGCCGCGCGGGTCCTTCAGGTCCAGCGCGATCGACTCCTTGCCCCGGTTGGCCCACACGAAGTGCGAGGCGAGGCCGTGCGCGGCCGTGTCGTAGCCGCGTGCGAAGTCGCCGCCGTCGGGGCGCTCCACCTTGATCACCCGGGCGCCGAGATCGGCTAGCTGGCGGGTGGCGAAGGGCGCGGACACGGCCTGCTCGACGGCGACGACAGTGATCCCGTCCAGGGGCAGGGGTTCGGGCGAGTGTTCCATGACGTCGATGCCTACCGGGTGGGGGCGGGTCCTGTCACCCCCTACCGCGGAATGCCCGACCGGACGACCGGATCCTGCCCGTGACGTGCCCTTCGCCCCTCGACGCCCGCCCTCCGTCGCCCGTCCCCCGTCCCCTACCCCCGCCCCGTGCGGCGCGCAGCACGCCGTGGGGGCGTCCGCGCGGTTCAGCCCCGGCCGCGCGCGAACCTGCGTGCCGCCAGCGGCCCGAAGAGCGCCAGCAGCGCCACCGACCAGAGCACCGCCCCGGCCACGGGGTGGGCCGCGGGCCAGGCGGCACCCGCCGCCGCCTCTCCGCCCGCGTTCCCGCACAGGGTGCGGACGGCCGTGGCGACGGCGCTGATCGGGTTCCATTCGGCGAGGGTGCGCAGCCACCCGGGCAGCCCGCCGGTCGGCAGGTACGCGCTGGACAGCATCGGCAGGACGAAGGTGGCGCTGCCGAGCTGGCCCGCCGCCTCCTCGCTCCGGCTCACCAGGCCGAGGTACGCCCCCACCCACGAGGTGGCGAAGCGGAACAGCAGCAGCACGCCCAGGGCCCCCAGGGCTCCGGGCAGCCCGTTCTCGACCCGCCAGCCCATCGCGAGCCCCACCAGTATCAGCGGCACCATCGAGACCGCCGTGGTCACCAGATCGGCGGCGGTCTGCCCCAGCGGGACCGCCGCGCGGCTCATCGGCAGCGTGCGGAAGCGGTCCGCCACCCCGCGGTGGGCGTCCTGCGCGGCCGTGAACATGCCGGTCATCAGTCCGTTGGCGGCGGTGGCGGCGAGCAGTCCGGGCACCAGGAACTCCCGGTACTCGGAGCCCGGCATCGCGAGCGCGCTGCCGAAGACGTAGCCGAAGAACAGCAGCAGCATGATCGGCATGGTCTGGGTGAGGGCCAACAGGGCCGGCGCGTGCCGGGCCTTCTGGAGTTGGCGGGTGAGGACGGCGGCGCCGTCCGGTAGCAGGGTGCTCATGCGGCGAGCTCCTTCACGGTGGTCAGGCGCAGGAACACCTCGTCGAGGGTGGGCGGGCGCAGGCTCGCGTCCGTGACCGGGATCCCGGCGGAGTCGAGGGCGCGGATGATGCTCGGCAGCGTCAGCCCGGGGTCCAGGACGGTCGCCCCGACGGTCAGTCGCTCCCCGTCGAGGACGGGCCGGCCGCCCGTGATCCGGTCCAGGACTGCTGCCGCGCCGGGGAGCGCCCCGGCCCCGGTGACGGTGACCTCGGCGTACGCCCCGATGCGGGCCTTGAGCGCGGCCGGGGTGCCCGTGGCGATGGCCCGGCCGCCGGCGACGACGGTGATGTCGTCGGCGAGCCGGTCGGCCTCCTCCAGGTACTGGGTGGTGAGCAGCACCGTCGTGCCCTCGTCGGCGAGCGCGCGCACGGCCGTCCAGATCTGCTCGCGCGCCGCCGGATCGAGGCCCGTGGTGGGCTCGTCCAGGAACAGCACCCGGGGGCGGGCGATCAGCCCCGCGGCCAGGTCCAGGCGACGGCGCATGCCGCCGGACCAGGTGCCCGCCAGCCGGTCGGCCGCCTCTCCCAGGCCGAACCGGTCCAGCAGTTCGTCCGCGCGGACCCGGCCGGAGCGACCGCGCAGTCCGGCGAGGCGGGCGAACAGCCGCAGGTTCTCGCGGCCCGTCAGTTCCCCGTCCACCGAGGCGTACTGGCCGGTGACCCCGATGGCCCGGCGAACGGCCGCGGGGGCGGTGGTGACCTCGTGGCCGGCGACCAGGGCGCGCCCGGCGGACGGACGGGTGAGCGTCGTGAGGATGCGGACGGCCGTGGTCTTGCCGGCTCCGTTGGGGCCGAGGAGGCCGCAGACCGCGCCCTCGGGCACGGCCAGATCGAGCCCGCGCAGGGCGTGGACGTCCTCGAAGCGCTTCTCCAAGCCCTCACTAAGTACGGCGTACGTAGTTTTCATGCCGGGCACCCTATCTCACTACGTACGGTGTACGTAACTACGATGGTTGCGAGGTGATGAGCGATGACACCCAGCGGGCGCCCCGCTGAACCCGAAGTGATCTGGACCCGCCCGCAACGCGCCGGCCGCGGACCGCGGCCCGCGCACACCCGCGAGTCGATCGCGGCCGAGGCGGTGCGGATCGCCGACGCCGAGGGGATCGACGCCGTCTCCATGCGGCGCGTGGCCGCGGGCATCGGCGCCGGGACGATGTCCCTGTACAACTACGTGCCGCGCAAGGAGGACCTGTACGAGCTGATGGTCGACGCGGTCAGCGGGGAGTACGAGCTGACCCCGCCGACCGGCGACTGGCGGGCCGACCTGCTGGCACTGGCCCGCCAGACGCGCCAGCTGATGCACCGCCACCCGTGGCTGCCGCGGCTGCTGACCCCGGTCTACGGGTTCAGCCCGAACGCCCTGCGCTACCTGGAGCACAGCCTGGCCTGCCTGGCACCGCTGGAGCTGTCCGGCGGCGACAAGTTGGAACTCGTCGCCTCGGTCAACGGCTCGGTGGCCACGTTCGTGGCGGGGGAGCTCGCGATGGCCGAGCGCGCCCGTGCACTGCCCTGGGGCGAGGCCGAGGAGACCGCGGTGCGCACGGCCTGGCTGGGCTCGGCGCTCGCGACCGGCCGGTACCCCCTGTTGGGGGCCGCGGTGACGGACGCGTACCCGGTGGCGGAGGCGGCTTCCGACATGGGTGCGGTGTTCGACCGCTCGATGAACCGGTTGCTGGGGGGCTGGGAGACCGCCTGACGCCCGGCCCGCGGCGGCGCGGCCCGGCGGCCCGCGGCGCGGCCCGGCGGCCCGGCGGCCCGCGGCGGCGCGGCCCGGCCCCGCCCGCGTCAGAGCAGGGCGAACTGGCCGCCCGGGCCCTCCTCCTGGTGGTCCAGCACGGACGCCGGTCGCCGCGACCAGTGCGGCGGCGGCACCACCCCCGCTGCCGCCAGGTCGGCGCGGGACAGCAGCGGTCCCGGCGTGAACGCCTCCCGCTCCGGGCCCAGATCGGCCAGCAGCGCCAAGGTGGTCACCAGGGCCAGCAGCTCCGAGGTCCAGGCCTGCGGCCACTCGGCAGGGCCGAGCGCATCCAGCCCCTCGGCCCCGGGATCCCGGTGCGCGCAACGGGCGGCGAACCAGGCTTGCAGCACCCGCGTGCCCGCTCCCGCGCCCCCGGACCCGCCGGGCGCGCCCGGCACCTCGTACTCCCAGGCGGAACGCGGCACCGGGGAGACGGCCCCGGACCCGAGGCTCAGCGTCCCGGTCTCCGGATCCCAGTCGATCCCGTCGGGCCAGGCCCGGATCGCCGAGCGCACGTACGGCCGGCGCCCGCCCGGCAGCCGGGGCGGCTCGCCGCCGTCCACCCCGCGCAGCTGGACCGCGAGCAGCCGCCGGCCGAGGTCCAGCCCGGCGTGCCAGCGCTCCGGGTCGGTGGTGAGCGGCACCTCGTGGCCGCGCGGGCCCGGCCGGCCCGCCGCGAGGATCCAGCACAGCACGTCCTGCGGGGCGACCGGGCCGCCGTAGCGCTCGGCCAGCAGCGGCAGCAGGCCCGGCGCGAGGTTCGGCTCGGCGCCGCCGGGACGCCGGTGCAGCGGGCGGATGCCGCCCAGCGGGCCCGCCGGGAGGTGCCGGGTCACGAGCAGACCGCCCGGGCCGGCGCCGGGCGCCGGCGTTTCGACGGTGAAGACCTGGTGCTCGTCCAGGACCCGCCACAGCTGTGGCCGGGAGGCGTCGATGAGCCGCTGGTCGGGCAGCAGCCACTGCTCGTCGAAGGGCGCGTGCAGCACGCGCACCGGATCCGGGCAGGGTCCGGGCGCGTCGGCGAAGCCGGCGGTGGAGGTGGAACGCTGGCCGGGCAGGGCGGCCGCCCCGGTGGTGACCGACCGGAGCCGGGTCGGGCGGAAGAGGCGCTCCCGCTCGGCCCCTTCGGCCCGGGCCAGCACCGCCCAGCGGGTCCGCAGGGCTACCGGGTCGGGGCCTGCGACCCAGGTGCGGCCCAGGCGCGGGCCGCTCACGGCCCAGGGCATCAGATCGTCCAGCAGCGGTACGTCTTCGCTCACCCGGTCGATGGTAGCGAGGCGCCGCAGGGGTGGGGCGGTCCACGGAGCTGCGCCCACGCCGAAGCGTTACGCTCCTTATGTACGGAACATCTACGGAACGTACGCAACGTGCGGAACGTGCGGATGCGAGGAGTGGTCATGAGTCAGTACGACGAATACTCGACTCCGTCGCAGGCCGAGGGCGAGCGGCTCGACGAGGACATGGACGAGAAGGAGCGTGCGGCCCACCACCACCCGGACACGCTGCGCACCACCCCGTCGCAGGCCGAGGGCGAGCGCACCGCGGACGACGAGGAGAAGTAGCGCTCCGGCGGCACCGGGCCGTACGGGGGTACCCGGCCGTGCCGGGCCCTACGAAACCCGGGCCCTACCCAACCCGGGCCCTACCAAACCCGGGCCCTACGAAACCCGGGCCCTACCAGGGCCGGGCCCTACGGGGCCGCGCCGGGTCGTCCCGGTCGCCCGGGTCGCCGTGCGGCAGTGGTCGGGTCAGTGCGCCTCGACGGTCACCGTGAACGAGAACCGGTCGCCCCGGTACCGGATCCGCGCCACGTCCACCACCCGGCCGTCCTCGTCGTACGTCACGCCCGTGTAGTGCAGGATCGGACTCAGCAGCGGCACTTGCAGCAGCTCGGCCGTCTCCGGGTCGGCGAGCCGCGCCTCCACGGTGTCCGTGATCCGGCTGATCCGCACCCCGACGACGTCCCGCAGCACCTTGGTCATCGGCCAGCGCGCCAGGTCCTCCAGGTCCACCGCGTCCGCGACCTCGGTACGGACGGCGTTCTCCGCCCAGTTCGTCGGCTCGCCGCTCTCGCCGTCGTGCCGCAGCCGCCGGTACGTGACCACCTCCGCCGTGTCCGGGAAGTGCTCCAGCAACTCCCCGGACACCGGGGTCCGCTCCCGTCCGAGGACCGTCGTACGGTCGCCCGACTGCTGCGCCACGATGGCGTCGACCGAGCCCAGCAGCCGCACCGGGGCACCGCGCCGCGCACCCGGCTCGATGAACGTGCCGCGCCGCCTGTGCCGGCTGATGAGCCCCTCGCCCTCCAGCTCCTTCAGCGCCTGGCGCATCGTCAGCACGCTCACCCCGTAGTGCTCGGCGAGCTGCTCCTCGGTGGGCAGGCGCAGCGAGGCGTCCGGGGTGCGGCCCAGTATCGAGGCGCGCAACGACTGTGACACCTGGTACCAGAGCGGCAGCTTCCGGTTGAGTACCAGGGAATCGGGGGCGAAGGCGGTCACGGTCGGTCTCCGTACGGACGGGGCGTCGGGTGTCGACCCCTCCCCGCCTCGGCCGGTGCCGGGGGAGGGGCCGGGGGCATCTTAGGCGCGGAAGTGGCGCTCCAGCCCCTGCCAGACATCGTCGTACGCGGGCTGGAGGTGGCCGGCGCCGGCCGCCTGGGCGGTGACGGCGATCGGCCAACGGGTCTCGAACATGAAGGCCAGGCCGTCGTCGATCTTCTGCGGCTTCAGCTCGGCGGCGCTGGCCTTGTCGAAGGTCTCCCGGTCCGGGCCGTGCGCCGACATCATGTTGTGCAGGGAGCCGCCGCCGGGGACGAAGCCCTCGGCCTTGGCGTCGTAGGCGCCCTCGATCAGGCCCATGTACTCGCTCATCACGTTGCGGTGGAAGTACGGCGGCCGGAAGGTGTCCTCGCCGACCAGCCAGCGCGGCGCGAAGACCACGAAGTCGACGCCCGCCAGGCCGGGGGTGTCGGAGGGCGAGGTCAGCACCGTGAAGATCGACGGGTCCGGGTGGTCGTAGCTGATGGAGCCCAGGACGTTGAAGCGGCGCAGGTCGTAGACGTACGGGGTGTGCGTGCCGTACCAGGCGACCACGTCGAGCGGGGAGTGGTCGTACGTCGCCGCCCACAGGTTGCCGCAGAACTTGTTGACCACCTCGGTCGGGCGGTCCTCGTCCTCGTACGCCGCCACCGGGGCCCGGAAGTCCCGGGCGGCCGCGAGGCCGTTGGCGCCGATCGGGCCGAGGTCGGGCAGCTCGAAGGGGGTGCCGTAGTTCTCGCAGACGTACCCGCGGGCGGTGTCGTCGAGCAGCTCGACGCGGAAGCGGACGCCGCGCGGGATCAGGGCGACCTCGCCCGGCTTCGCGGCGAGCAGGCCGAGCTCGGTGCGCAGCAGCAGGCCGCCGCGCTCCGGGACGATCAGCAGCTCGCCGTCGGAGTCGCTGAACACCCGGTCCGTCATGTCGGCGTTGGCGGAGTAGAGGTGGATCGCCATGCCGGATCGCTGCGTGGCGTCGCCGTTGCCGCCGAGCGTCCACAAGCCGGAGAGGAAGTCGGTGCCCGGGGCCGGGTCGGGCGTCGGGTTCCACCGCAGGCGGTTGGGGTCGGCCGGGGCGTCGGTGAAGGGGGCGGTGCGCAGGGCGCCGTTGTCGATCCGGATGAACGGCGGGTGCGCGGCCGAGGGGCGGATCCGGTAGAGCCACGAGCGGCGGTTGTGCTTGCGCGGCTCGGTGAACGCGCTGCCACTGAGCTGCTCCGCGTACAGGCCGAGGGGGGCGCGCTGGGGCGAGTTGCGGCCTGCGGGGAGGGCGCCGGGGACGGCCTCCGAGCTGTGCTCGTTGCCGAACCCGCTGAGGTACTCCAGGGCCTCGGCCGTCTTCCTGGCCTGCTCGCTCATGGCTGCTTCCACTCTGTCGAAGGAATCCTATGGCTGACAGTAGGATTCCGCGCCGCGCACGTCAATGGGGTTCGTGACCGCCCGGGCTGGAGTGCGGGGACTGGCTGGTGGGCGGGCCGGAGAGTGGCGGAGGGCCGCAGCGGGTGGGGGCGGCGGGTCGAGGGCGGCGACGGAAGGGTGACGGAGGGGGAGGGTGAGGGGGAGGGCGAGGGGGAGGGGGAGGGTGGCGGGGCGGGATTGGGGGCGTCGAGGGGGCTCCTAAAACATGAACATTGCTCTACTCTCGCGCGCATGTCGTGGACCCCGTGGACCCGTAGGTTCCCTGCCGTGCCGGCGGCGCCCCTCACCGCCCCCCTCACCGCCGCCCTCCCACCACGCCTGTCCGCCCGCCTCACCGCCGCCCTCGGCCTCCTCCTGGCCCTCCTGACCCTCCTCGCGGCCGCGCCCGCCGCCCGCGCGCACGAAGAACGCCCCGTGACCTTCCCGGACGGCTCCGGATCCGTACCGCAGTACCGGGCGACCGAGCCCGACCTGCTCGTCTGCAAGACCGACCGGCCCGCCTTCGAACGCCGCATCGCCGCGTTCCCCGAAGCCCTGCGGCAGCGCAACCTCACCCTCTACGAGCGCTGCGAGAAGACCGGCTACCGGCACCTGCAGGAAGCCGTCGACGCCGTCGACCGGCCCGGAATGAACATCGCGGTCCTCCCCGGCCTGTACGAGGAGGAGCCGTCATTGCCGCAGCCGGCGGGGGAGTGCGCCGCCCTGGAGGCCCCCTCCTCCGCGCTCGGCTACCAGATCCTGTCGTACGAGCAGCAGGCCCGCTGCCCCCACAACCAGAACCTCGTCGCCATCCTCGGAAAGAAGGACCTGCAGATCGAGGGCACCGGCGCGTCCCGGCTGGACGTGATCATCGACGCCAAGTACCAGAAGCTCAACGCCGTCCGGGCCGACAAGTCCGACGGCGTCTACTTCCGCAACTTCACCGCCCAGCGCACCACCTTCAACTCCCTGTACGTCCTCGCCGCCGACGGGTTCGTCATCGACGACGTACTGACCCGCTGGAACGACGAGTACGGCTTCCTCACCTTCGCCAGCGACCACGGCCTGTACAAGAACTGCGAGTCGTACGGGAACGGCGACTCCGGCATCTACCCCGGTAGCGCCTCCGACATCAACGACGGCCGCGGCTACGAGGTCCCCCGCTACTCCATCGAGATCAACGGCTGCCGCAGCCACCACAACATGGTCGGCTACTCCGGCACCGCCGGGGACTCGGTGTGGGTGCACGACAACGAGTTCGACCAGAACATGGGCGGCGCCTCGATGGACAGCGCCTTCCCCGGACACCCCGGACTCCCGCAGAACCACGCCAAGTTCGAGCGCAACCTGATCCACGACAACAACCAGGACTACTACCGGCACGTCGCCGACGGCACCTGCGCCAAACCGCCGATCGAGCGCGGCTACGAGCAGGGCGTGGTCTGCCCGCAGATCTCCATGCCGCCGGGCACCGGCATCATCACCGCGGGCGGCAACTGGAACGTCTACGAGCACAACTGGGTGTACGGACACCGGCGCGCCGGCTTCTTCCTCTCGGCCGTGCCCGCGTTCATCCGGGGCGAGGAGGAGTGGTCCAAGCAGACCGACACCTCGCACCACAACCGGTACGCCGGGAACGTCCTCGGCAGGGACAAGTCCGGCGCCGCCCGCCCCAACGGAATGGACGTGTGGTGGGACGGCCAGGGCCGCGGCAACTGCTGGCAGCCCGGCCCGGACGGCTCCAGCCCCGGCACCCTCCCGCAGTGCGGGGACCGCCGGGGCGACGTGTCCGGAGCCTCGGCCCGGCTGGTCGGCGAGCCGGTGAAACTCGCCCAGCTGCTCGTCTGCGCCGACTACAACGTGCAGGCCCGCAGGCTCCCGGCCGGCTGCGACTGGTACGGAGCGCGCGGCCTGGCCCGGGTGGAGACCCAGATCGCCCTGGCTGCGGCGGCAGTGCTGCTGCTGGTCGGCGGGGTGCTCTGGTGGCGCCGTCTGCGGCACTCCCGCCTGGGCACGGCGGCCTCACTGCTCGGACTGGCCGGGCTGGCCCTGGACGTGGCCGGCTCCACCATGCCGCTCACCCCCACCGCCGTCCCGGCAGTGGCCCTGCTCCTGCTCGGCCTGTGGTGGACGGGCGCCGGCCTCGCCCTGCACCCCGACCGCCCCTGGCTCGCCCGGCTCACCCTGCTCCTGGCCGGGATGACACTGCTCGACGCCTTCGACAAGGCCGTCCTGATGGTCCCCTGGACCCCGGTCAGCCCGGCCTGGGCCCGCGCCCTCACCACCGCCGTCTGGATCGTCTGGGCAGCAGCCGCCGCCTCCACCCGCCGCCCGCCCCCGGCCCGCCCCACCGCGCCGACCCCGACGGCCACCCCCGCCCCCACCCCCTGACACCCCCACCCACCCCCGACACCGCCCCACGAAGCCCCCGCCACCCCACCGCCTGCAGCGCGCCGCACAGATGTTTGCCGCCGACCCCGGTCCCGCCGAGCCAGCATCCCGTCGCCCACCGCCCCCGTTGAGCCGAGGCGGTGGGTGCCGGCCGCCACTCCCGTCCCTTGTCCGTCCACCGTCAGCCGCACCGGCGCCTGCCGCTCACGTCCACCCCGTTCACGTCAGCATCCTGACCAGGCGCGGCCCGCCCACGCGTCGCCCGCCGGCCCACACTCCCGTCCTTGTCCGCCGGCAGCCCGTCGTATGGGCAGCTGCCGCGCACCCCAGCCCGTCAAGGCGGATGCCCGCCGACCACCGCCGGTCCGCCGCTACAGCGCCCGCCGAAGGCACCCGCGGCCCTCGCCGGCCGAACCGCCCGCACGCCACCGCACCGCCAGTCACCCCACCGGCCCGCAGCCCGCCGCGCTGGCACGGGCCGGGGGCGACGCGCAACTGACCGAGACGGCGCCGGTCAGGCCGCACCCGGCGTCCATCCGGGTTCCGCCACCGTCACCGTCGCCAGCTACCCGTGAGGAGACCCAGTCCAGCCCCTGCGTCCCCCTGCCAGATGCAACGCAAGCCGACGAGACGGGCGCGCGCACCTCGGGCCCGGTCCCGGCCCGCCGGGCGCAGGTCCGACCCGACGAGTCGGCGCCTCCACCCGGCCCCACGCCAGAACGGCAGGCGGCAGTTTCCGCCAGCCGCCCGAAGCGCCCCGACCCCAGGAGACCGCAGTGACCACCCGCCCCGCAGCCGCCTCCGCACTCCCCGCCGGCACTCGTCCCGCCGCGCCCGCGGTCCGACCGCCCGCCCACGAGCCGCCCCCCGGCCACTCGGGCACTGATGCCGTCCGGCAGCCCGGCCCCAGCACGCTGATCGGGGCCCGACCCCTCCCGGCGCCAGGCACAGCAACCTGCCACAACGCGTCGGGGGTCGCAGGGGCCTCACGCCCGGTGGGCGTGCTCCGCCCCGAGGCCCGCCCCAGGGTCGAAGTCCCCGCGGGGCCGTTCGACGGTCCCCGGCCCTCCATGTCCGCGGGGTCGCCGGTCGGGAGTGAGCGAGCCCGTGGCCGGCCGGGTGCCGAGGCCGGGTCGCCGCCGGATCCCGGTATCCGGCCCGCGGCCCGGTACTCCGCGGCGGTGAGTGCCGCGACCGCTCCGGGTGCCCCAACAGCTGCGAGGGGTGCCGGTGCCCGGCCCGAGATCCTCCCCGTGTCGGTCGGCGGGGCCCCGGCCGCAGCCCTGTCATGGCCGTCCGACGGCGGCCGGACGGGCCGGGGTTGTCCCGCGGGCGGGGACGGCGGTGCGCCGGACGGCGGGCCGGCCCCGGCCGGGCACATGCGCGAGGTCGGGGCCGCGGGCGGCCGGTCAGGCGGTCGTACCCGGGGCCGGGGGGTGGGCGGAGCGACGCCGGGCGGTCTGCCGGGCGGGGAACCGTGGGGTGCGAGCACGGGGACCGGCGGGCGGACGGCGGCTGCGGAGGGCTTCCCGGTGGTGGATGGCGGCCCGGCGGCGGGTGCCGTTTCGTTGGTGTGCGCCGACCCGTTGGTGGGTCTCGGTACGGCGGCGGGCGCCGGCGCGGCGGTGGACGGTCGTGCGGCGGCGGGTGTTCGGCGGCGGCTTCGGCGGGGCGCGGGGCTGTTTGCCGTCGCGGTGTTGATCGGGGGTGCCGTGGTGGGCTGCGGGGGCCGGGCCACGACCCACCACAAGCCCGGCACCAGCCACGAGCAGGCCACCGGCAGCGTCGGAACGCTGCTCGACGTCCGCGACGGCACCGGCCACCGCCTCCGCGAGGTCCCCGCTGAGGGCGCGCCCCGGGTGCGGGTCACCGCCCACCCCGACGCGGAGGACGGCTGGAACCTCCAGCTGACGGTGGAAAACTTCCGGTTCACCCCCGAGAGCGCCGGCGGCGCCGCCCTCCCGGGAGCCGGCCACGCCCACCTGGAGCTCGACGGTCGCAAGCTGGCCCGCCTGTACGGCCCCTGGTACCACCTGCCGGCGGCGCAGGTGCCCGAGGGCCCGCACACCTTGACCGTCCGCCTCTACGCGGACGACCACACCGCCTGGGCGGTCGCCGGAAAGCCGGTCGAGGGCACCGTGCCGCTCTCCGCCACCGCCCCGGCCACTCCCGGCGGTCACAGCCACCCGGCGACCCCGCCCGGGCCCCCGCCCGCATCCGCCCCGGCGCAGGCGGACCGGACGGTGACCCTCACCGTCCGGGACGGCAAGGTCGTCCCCGCTCCCGGCCGCACCGAGCTCAAGCGCGGCGAGCGCGTCGCCCTGCGCGTCACCAGCGACCGCGCGGACACCCTGCACGTCCACGGCTACGACAAGGAAATCGCCCTGCCGGCAGGCCAGGAGGCCACCCTGGTCCTGACGGCCGACCGCACCGGCCTGTTCGAAGTCGAGACCCACGAGTCCCGCCTCGTGCTGACCCAGCTCCTCGTCCGATGAGCTCCTACCAGCCCCCGTCCCCGTATCCGTCCCTGTCCCCGTCCGTGTCTCCGTCCTCGGGCACGCACCCGCGGTCCGTGACCTGGCCGGACGCCGCCCCCGGCAGCCGGGGCGTGGTCCCGGACCCGGCCGCCGCGGACCCGGTCACCGCGCTCGCGCACGGCATCGGCTCCCAGCACGATCTCCCGATCTCTCCCTTCTACGCGTTCGCCGGCGCCTTCACCGCACTCTTCGTCTCCTTCCTCGCCCTCGGTCTGCTGTGGTCCTCCTCGCGGTTCCGCGGCGACCGGTCCGGCCTCGCCCTGCCGGCCGGCCTCCAGCGGATCACCGACGCGCCCGCCACCCGCACCGCCCTCCGCGGGCTCGGCCTCGCCGCCTTCCTGGCCCTGCTCGCCTCCCTCCTCCTCGCTCCCGACGACCCCGATCGCAACCCCGGCCCCGGAGCCGTCTACGTCCTCTTCTGGGTCGGACTCGTACCCGCCTCCCTCCTCCTCGGCCCCGTCTGGCGCCTCCTCAACCCGCTGCGCACCCTGCACCGCCTCCTACACCGCCTACGCCTGCGGCTGCGGATGCGGACACGGCCGCCCATGTTCCCGCCGCCCCCGCGCCGGCCCACCCCCCTTCCCGCCCGACTCGGCCAATGGCCCGCCGCCGCCGGGCTGTTCGGCTTCACCTGGCTCGAACTCGCCGCTCCCGATCCCGCGTCCACCACCACCCTCCTGATCGCTCTCGCCGCTTACACCAGCACCCACCTCGCGTTCGCCGCCCGCTACGGCGAGCGCTGGTTCGACGAAGGTGACGCCTTCGAGGCGTACTCCGCCCTCCTGGCCCGGCTCTCCCCCCTGGGCCGCCGCCACGACGGCCGTCTCGTGCTGCGCAACCCCTTCCACGGACTCGACGCGACGCCCGAGCGGCCCGGACTCGTCGCCACCGTCTGCGTCCTGCTCGGCTCCACCGCCTACGACGGCTTCAGCGACAACCCTGCGTGGATCGACACCCTCCAGACCTCCCCCCTCGGCCGCACCCCCACGGCCACCCTCGGACTGCTTGCTTCCGTCGCCCTCGTCGCCACCCTCTACTGCCTGTGCGCGGCGGCCACCCGCCTGGTCAGCGGACCGCACCCCGGACCGCTCACCGCCTTCGCGCACTCACTCGTGCCGATCGCGCTCGGCTATCTCATCGCCCACTACTTCTCCCTCCTCGTGACCGAAGGACCACGCACGGTAAGCATGGCACTCGGCACTGACAACGGGCCGGATCCCTTGTCCCCCTTGGGCTCCGGCGGCCTCGCCGCCCTGCAGGTCATCGCCGTCGTCACCGGCCACGTCCTCGGCGTGGTCGCCGCCCACGACCGCGCCGTACGCCTCTTCCCGCGGCACCGGGCCGTGACCGGACAGCTCCCCCTGCTCGCGCTGATGATCACGTACACCCTGGGCGGCATCGGCCTCCTACTGAACTGAGCCCGCGTCGGACGCCGCACGGGCCGCGCCCGGGCCGACGGCTGGAACCACGCCCCCGGAACGGCATGATGGACCCGTGCCGCCCACCCATCCCTTGCGCCGTACACCCGTCCAGCAGCGCAGCGCCGAACGGCTCACCCGGATCCTCGACGCCTGCGCCGAACTCCTCGACGAGACCGGGTACGAGAACCTCAGCACCCGCGCCGTGGCCCTGCGCGCCGGCGTGCCGATCGGCTCGGTGTACCGCTTCTTCGGCAACAAGCGCGCCATGGCCGTCGCCCTCGCCCACCGCAACCTGGACCGGTACACCGGGGCCATCGCGGAGCGCCTCGCCGACCTCCCGGCCGACGACTGGCGGCCGGTCGTCGACGCCGTGCTGGACGAGTACCTGGCCATGAAGCGCACCGTGCCCGGTTTCGCGCTCGTCGACTTCGGGGTGCCCGCCCCGCCCGAGGAGGGGCCCGCCGCCGACCCCAACCGGATCGTCGCCGTACGCCTCACCGAACTCCTCGGCGCGCACCTCGGCCTCAGCCCGGGCCCGGACCTGGAGCGGGCGGTCCTCGTCGCCGTCGAGGCCACGGACGCGCTGACCAAGCTGGCCTTCCGGGCCGACCCGGCGGGCGATCCGGCGATCGTCGCGGAAACCCGCACCATGATGCACGCCTACCTCACCCGAGTGCTGGACTGACCCGACCGGCTTCCCTCGCCCGCCGCGGCGGCCCGCGCGATCGGCAACCGCCCACCGGCTACCGGCCATCGGCCACGGGCCATCGGCCATCGGCCACGGGCCACGGGCCACGGGCCACCGGCCCTCGCCCACCGGCCATCGGCCACGGGCCACCGGACCCACCGCCCGCCCAGCCTTACCCACTGCCGTCCCCGTACGGCCCCGATGTGCCCCGACCCCGGACGGGCCGTTGGCGGTCGCGGCTTCCGACCCGCCTGGACCCAGGACCTCCCCGCCGTGCCTACCGGTCGGTATGCTCGGTGCGCCCGCGTGCCCGCGCCGCAGCCTGACGCCCCTGGAGGGCCCATGCCCCGCACCGCCCTGCGCATCTGCCCCCTCTGCGAAGCCACCTGCGGCCTGACCCTCACCCTCGACGGCACCACCGTCACCGGCGCCCGCGGGGACCGCGACGACGTCTTCAGCCGCGGCTTCATCTGCCCCAAGGGAGCGGCCTTCGGCGCCCTCGACTCCGACCCCGACCGGCTGCGCACTCCCCTCGTCCGCAGCGGCGGACGGCTCCGCGAGGCCGGCTGGGACGAGGCCTTCGAGGCCGTCGCCACCGCCCTTCCCGCCCTCGTGCAGGAGTACGGGGCCCAGTCCGTCGGCGTCGTCCTCGGCAACCCGAACGTCCACACCATGGCCGGCGCCCTCTACCCGCCGCTGCTCCTCAAGGCCCTCGGCACCCGCAACCTCTTCACCGCCAGCACCCTCGACCAGATGCCCAAGCACGTCTCCAGCGGACTCCTCTTCGGCGACCCGTTCGCGATCCCGGTCCCCGACCTCGACCGCACCGACTTCCTGCTCCTCATCGGCGCCAATCCCGTCGAGTCCAACGGCTCCCTTTGCACCGCCCCCGACTTCCCCGGACGGCTCAAGGCGCTGCGCGCCCGCGGCGGCACCCTCGTCGTCGTCGACCCGCGCCGCACCCGCACCGCCCGGCTCGCCGACCGCCACCTCGCGCCCCGCCCCGGCAGCGACGCCCTGCTGCTGGCAGCCCTGGCGCACACACTGCTCGCCGAACGGCTCGCCGCCCCCGGCGCCCTCGGGGAACACCTCCTCGGCCTCGGGGAACTCGCCGACGCCCTCGGGAGTTTCACCCCTGAGGCCGTTGCCGCCGCCTGCGACCTCACGGCCCCCGAGATCCGCACCCTCGCCCGCGATCTGGCGGCCGCACCCACCGCCGCCGTGTACGGGCGGATCGGCAGCTGCACCGTCGCCCACGGCACCCTCGCCAGCTGGCTGGTCGACGTGCTCAACGTCCTGACCGGCAACCTGGACCGACCGGGCGGAGCCCTCTTCCCGCTCCCGGCCGCCGGACCGCGGCCCCGCCCCGCAGGTCCCGGCAAGGGCTTCGCCGTGGGCCGCTGGCACAGTCGGGTCAGCGGCCACCCCGAGGCCAAGTCGGAGCTGCCCATCGCCGCCCTGGCCGAGGAGATCGAAACGCCGGGAGAGGGGAGGATCCGTGCCGTGGTCGCCATCGCCGCGAACCCGGTGCTGTCCGCCCCCGACGGGCGACGCCTCGACGCGGCCCTGGCCGGGCTCGATTTCCTGGTCAGCGTCGACCCGTACCTGAACGAGACCTCGCGCCACGCCCACGTCGTGCTGCCGCCCCCGCCGCCCTCGCAGAGCGCGCACCACGACTTCGCCTTCAACGGCTTCGCCATCCGCAACCAGGCCCGCTACACCCGCGCCGCCGTCCCCCCGGCGGCGGGACAGCGCGACGAGTGCGAGATCCATGCCCGCCTCGTCCTCGCCGTCGCAGGGCCTGCACGGCCCCGCCGTCCCCGACGTCGGCGCCGCCGTCGACGAGCCGGTCATCCTGGCCGCCCTCGCCAAGGAGACCGCCGACCCGCACTCGCCGCTGCACGGGCAGGACCCGGCTCGCCTCGCCGGTCTCCTCACCGGGGAGAGCGGCCCCGAGCGGCGGCTCGACCTGATGCTCCGGCTCGGCCCGTACGGCGACCGGTTCGGCGCCGTGGTCGGCGGCGGAGGAGGGGCCGCGGGAGGGGGTGCGGGGGCGGCCGCGGCCGCGTCAGCCCCGGGCGGGGGACCGGGCGGCGAGGGGCACGGCGCTGCGGGGCTGAACTTGGAGCGGCTGCTTGCGCATCCGCACGGCATCGACCTGGGCCCGCTGCGGCCCCGGCTCCCGGGCGTGCTGAGGACGCGCAGCGGCAGGATCGAGCTGCTGCCCGACCCGATCGCGGCCGAGCTGCCCCGGCTGCGCGCGGCGCTCGCCGAACGCCCCGCCGCCCTCGTGCTCGTGGGCCGCCGCCACCTGCGGTCGAACAACAGCTGGCTGCACAACGTCCCGGCCCTCGCCGGAGGTTCCAACCGGTGCACCCTCCAGGTGAATCCCGTGGACGCCGAGCGGCTCGGCCTCACCGCGGGCGGCCGCGCCCTGATCACAGCCGACGGCGGCAGTCTCGAAGTCCCGATCGAGGTGACCGACACCGTCCGCACGGGGGTGGTGAGCCTCCCGCACGGCTGGGGCCACGACCGCGAGGGCACCCGCCTGTCCGTGGCCGCCGCCGCGCCCGGAGCCAACGTCAACCAGCTCCTCGACGGCACCCGGCTCGACCCGCTGTCCGGCACGGCCGTCCTCAACGGTTTCCCGGTCGAGCTCACACCCCTGCCCTGAGCTGGGGTTTTGCTCGTATTGCTCACACACGGACGTCTTGTTGGGCTCCGGACGCGGCCCCTACGTTCCCTGCATGCTGACCTTCCTCGGCTTCGCCATGATCGCCACCTTCCTGGTCCTGATCATGATGAAGAAAATGTCGCCCATCGCGGCGCTCGTCCTCATCCCCGCGCTCTTCTGCGTGTTCGCAGGCAAGGGCGCCCACCTCGGCGACTACGTCATCGAAGGCGTCGGCAAACTCGCGCCGACCGCTGCCATGCTCATGTTCGCCATCGTCTACTTCGGCCTGATGATCGACGTCGGCCTGTTCGACCCGATCGTGCGCGGCATCCTGCGCTTCTGCAAGGCCGACCCGATGCGCGTCGTGGTCGGGACCGCGGTACTCGCCGCGATCGTCTCCCTCGACGGCGACGGCTCGACCACCTTCATGATCACCGTCTCCGCCATGTACCCCCTCTACAAGCGGCTCGGGCTCAGCCTCGTCGTCATGACGGGCGTGGCCGCCACCGCCAACGGCGTCATGAACACCCTGCCCTGGGGCGGCCCCACGGCACGGGCCGCCACGGCCCTCAAGCTCGACGCCGCCGACATCTTCGTCCCGATGATCCCCGCCCTGGCGGTCGGCCTGCTGTTCGTGTTCGCCCTCGCCTACGTCCTCGGGCTGAAGGAACGCCGCCGGGTCGGCACACTGGTGCTCCCCGCCGACGCCGAGCAGGACGACGAGGGCGAGGACGTCGACGCAACCGGAGGGCGCGCCGGGCAGAAGGCCGGGCAGCAGCTGGTCGCCGCGGGCAAGGGATCCGCCGGTGCCGGGACCCACACCCATGCCGGTTCCGGTTCCGGGTCCGCCTCCGACCCCGGATCTGCCTCCGCCCCCGCCCCCGCGTCCGTCGGCGGCGGCGCGGTCGCCGACGGGCCGCAGGACGGCGACCTCAAGGGGCTCGACCCCTCCCGCCCGACCCTCCGCCCCCGCCTCTACTGGTTCAACGCCGGCCTGACCATCGCCCTCCTCACCGCGATGATGACGGAGCTGCTGCCCATCCCGGTGCTCTTCCTCCTCGGCGCCGCCCTCGCCCTCACCGTCAACTTCCCGCACGTGCCCGACCAGAAGGCCCGTATCGCCGCCCACGCGGACAACGTCCTGAACGTCGCCGGCATGGTCTTCGCGGCCGCCGTCTTCACGGGAGTCCTCAGCGGTACCGGCATGGTCAAGCACATGGCCGACTGGCTCGTAGGCGCCGTCCCCGAGGGCATGGGCCCGCACATGGCCCTGGTCACCGGCCTGCTCAGTCTGCCGCTCACCTACTTCATGTCCAACGACGGCTTCTACTTCGGCGTACTGCCCGTCCTCGCCGAGGCCGGTGCGGCGCACGGCGTCTCCCCCCTGGAGATCGCCCGCGCCTCCCTCGTGGGCCAGGCCCTGCACATGTCCAGCCCGCTGGTTCCGGCCGTCTACGTCCTCGTGGGCATGGCCAAGGTCGAGTTCGGCGACCACACCCGCTTCACCGTGAAATGGGCGGCGCTCACCTCGCTCGTCGTCCTCGGGGCGGGGATGCTTTTCGGCATCATCTGACCCGGCCCGAGCCTGGCGCCCGGAAAACTATCGACGCTAGTTTGTAGGGTGTCCACACGAGGTCAGTCCATGCGCTCGTGCGTGCTCGGGAGGAAATGCCATGAAGGCCCACGACGGGATGTACATCGCCGGTGAATGGCGGCCGGCCGCCGGTCGCGACCGGATCGAGGTCGTCAACCCCGCCGACGAGCAGGTCCTCGGCGGGGTCCCGGCCGGTACCGTCGAGGACGTGGACGCGGCGGTACGGGCGGCCCGTGCGGCCCTCCCCGGCTGGTCGGCGGTGCCCCCGGCCCGGCGTGCGGCCCTGATCGGGGCCCTGCGCGATGTACTCGTGGCCCGCAAGGCCGAGTTCACCGAGACCATCACCGCCGAGCTCGGCGCCCCGGTCGGCTTCACCGAGATGGTCCACGTCGGGGCGCCGATCGCGGTCGCCTCCTCCTTCGCCGAGCTGGCGGCCTCGTACGCCTTCGAGGAGCGGATCGGGAACTCGACGGTGCTGCTGGAGCCGGTCGGCGTGGTCGGGGCCATCACGCCCTGGAACTACCCGCTGCACCAGATCGTTGCCAAGGTGGCGCCCGCTCTCGCCGCCGGCTGCACCCTCGTCCTCAAGCCGGCCGAGGACACCCCGCTGACCGCACAGCTCTTCGCCGAAGCCGTGCACGAGGCGGGCATCCCGGCCGGAGTGTTCAACCTGGTGACCGGTACCGGCCCGGTCGCCGGGCAGGCGCTGGCCGCGCACGAAGGGGTCGACCTGGTCTCCTTCACCGGCTCCACCGCGGTCGGCAAGCGGATCGGCGCCGTGGCCGGTGCCGCCGTCAAGCGCGTCGCCCTCGAACTCGGCGGGAAGTCGGCCAACGTCATCCTGCCCGGGGCCGACCTGGCCAAGGCCGTCGCGACGGGCGTCGGCCACGTCATGAACAACTCCGGCCAGAGCTGCAACGCGCTCACCCGCATGCTCGTCCACCGCGACCAGTACGAGGAGGCGGTCTCCCTCGCGGCCGCCGCCGTCGCCACCTACCCCTGTGGCGACCCCCGCGAACCGGGCACCCGCCTCGGCCCGGTGGTCAACGCCAAGCAGCGCGACCGCGTGCGCGGCTACATCGCCAAGGGCATCGAGGAGGGCGCGCGACTCGTCGCCGGCGGCCCGGACGCGCCGCACGACCGCGGGTACTACATCGCCCCGACCGTCTTCGCCGACGTCACGCCCGAGATGACCATCGCCCAGGAGGAAATCTTCGGCCCGGTGCTGTCGATCCTCCCGTACGAGGACCAGGACGACGCCCTGCGCATCGCCAACAGCACCGTGTACGGACTCGGCGGCGCCGTCTGGGCGGCCGACGAAGAGACCGCCGTCGCCTTCGCCCGGCGCATGGACACCGGCCAGGTGGACATCAACGGCGGCCGCTTCAACCTGCTCGCGCCCTTCGGCGGCTACAAGCAGTCCGGTGTGGGGCGCGAGCTCGGCCGGCACGGTCTGGCGGAGTACCTCCAGACCAAGTCCCTGCAGTTCTGAGCCGCCCGGCAGCTCCCGACCGCCGCCCCCGCCCCGTTCCCGCCCCGCCGCACCCCGCCCGCCCCCGATCCCGAGAGACGGAATCGACCATGGTCCGCGCCGCCATCCTGCCCGCCGTCGGAGCCCCGCTGGAGATACGGGAGATCGTGCTGCCCGATCCCGGCCCGGGGCAGGTCCGGGTGCGGCTCGCCGCAGCAGGGGTCTGCCACTCCGACCTCTCCCTCACCAACGGCACCATGCGGGTCCCCGTCCCCGCCGTCCTCGGCCACGAGGGGGCGGGCACCGTCCTCGCGGTGGGCGAAGGGGTCACCCATGTCGCCCCCGGCGACGGCGTGGTGCTCAACTGGTCCCCGTCCTGCGGGGAGTGCCACCACTGCTCGATCGGCGAGGTCTGGCTCTGCGCGAAGGCCCTCACCGGGATCGGCGCCGTCCACGCCCACGACGCCGGTGGCACACCGTTGCACCCGGGGCTCAACGTGGCCGCGTTCGCCGAGGAGACCGTCGTGGCGGCCAACTGCGTGCTGCCCGCGCCCGCCGGGATCCCGCTCGCCGAGGCCGCCCTGCTCGGCTGTGCGGTCCTCACCGGGTACGGCGCCGTCCACCACAGCGCCCGGGTGCGGGCCGGCGAGTCCGTCGCCGTCTTCGGCGTCGGCGGGGTCGGCCTCGCCGCCCTACAGGCCGCGCGGATCGCCGGGGCGGGCCCGATCGTGGCCGTCGACGTCTCCCCTGCCAAGGAGGAGCTGGCCCGTGCGGCCGGAGCCACC
Source organism: Streptomyces sp. NPDC059851 (assembly GCF_042732005.1). Lineage (NCBI taxonomy): Bacteria > Bacillati > Actinomycetota > Actinomycetes > Kitasatosporales > Streptomycetaceae > Streptomyces > Streptomyces sp. NPDC059851. The sequence goes on from NZ_JBHWJJ010000003.1 coordinate 26,034, forward strand.
GCGTTCGTCCTCGCCTCCGACACCACCGCCAAGGAGATCCGCGGACTCACCGGCGGGCAGGGCGCGGACGTCGCCGTGGAGTGCGTCGGCCGGGCGGAGTCCATCCGCGCCGCCTGGGAGTCGACCCGCCGCGGCGGCCGCACCACCGTCGTCGGTATCGGCGGCAAGGAACAACGGGTCGCCTTCCACGCCCTGGAGATGTTCCACTTCGCCCGCACCCTCACCGGCTGCGTCTACGGGAACAGCGACCCGGCCCGCGACCTGCCGGTGCTGGCCGACCACGTCCGCTCCGGGCGCCTGGACCTGGGCTCGATGGTCACCGACCGGATCACCCTCGACGGCATCCCCGGCGCCTTCGACGCGATGCTGGCCGGCAAGGGCGGCCGCTCCCTCGTCGTCTTCTAGACCTCCGCCGTCGCGTTCCGGCCGGTCCGGCCGCGCGTCAGTCGTCCTTCTGCCGCGCGGCCAGGGCCTCGTACTGCAGGGACAGGCCGTCCAGCAGGGCGGTGAGGCCCGTTTCGAACGCGCCCTCGTCCACCTCGCGCTGCCGCTCGGCCAGCAGGTGGGCCCGGCCCAGGTGCGGGTAGTCCGCCGGGTCGTACGCGGCCTCGTCGTCCACGAAACCCCGGGCGAAGGACCCCACCGCGGAGCCCAGGATGAAGTACCGCATCAGCGCGCCGATCCGCGTCGCCTGTGCGGGCGGCCATCCGGCGGCCGTCATGGCCCCGAACACCGCGTCCGCCAGCCGCAGTCCGGCCGGGCGCCGCCCCGGGCCCCGCGCCAGTACAGGCACGATGTTGGGGTGGTCGGCCAGAGCGCCCCGGTACGAGTGCGCCCACGCGCGCAGCGCCTCCCGCCAGTCCGGGCCGGTCCCCGCCGGACCCTCGAACATCGACAGGTCGACCCGCGCGCTCACCGCGTCCGCCACCGCCTCCAGGATCTCGTCCTTCGTGCGGAAGTGGTTGTAGAGGGAGGGGCCGCTCACCCCCAGCGCGGCTGCCAGCCGCCGCGTGGAGACCGCCTCCAGCCCCTCCGCGTCCACCAGCGCGCCCGCCGCCTCCACGATGCGGTCTCGACTGAGCAGGGGCTTGCGCGGTCTGGCCATGCGCCACATAGTAGGGCCTGCCCCCCTGAAACTACCGCTGCTAGTTAAACGGTACGGCCTGCCCGCGCGGTCCCGTGCTACCGCCCCCACCGCCCCGGAGGTGCCCGGTGAACCTGGAGCTCAGCGAGGAGCAGACCGCGGTGCGCAGCCTCGCCCGCACGTTCACCGAGCGCGAGGTGGCCCCGTACGCCGCCGAGTGGGACCGCGCCGAAAGCGTGGACCGGGCGATCGTGAAGAAGCTCGGCTCCCTCGGCTTCCTCGGCCTGACCGTCCCCGAGGAATACGGCGGCTCCGGCGGCGACCACCTCGCCTACGCGCTCGTCACCGAGGAACTCGGCCGGGGCGACTCCGCCGTGCGCGGCATCGTCTCCGTCTCCCTCGGGCTGGTCGCCAAGACCCTCGACGCCTGGGGGACCGAGGAGCAGAAGCGCACCTGGCTGCCCCGCCTCTGCTCCGGCGACGCGCTCGGCTGTTTCGGCCTGACCGAGCCCGGCACCGGTTCCGACGCCGCCGCCCTGACCATGCGCGCCGAGCGTCGGGGGGACGCCTACGTCCTCACCGGCACCAAGATGTTCATCACCAACGGCACCTGGGCCGACCTCGCCCTCGTCTTCGCCCGCACGGGCGGGGCGCCGGGCCACCGCGGCATCTCCGCCTTCCTCGTCCCCACCGACACCCCCGGCTTCACCCGCCGAGAGATCCACGGCAAGCTCGGCCTGCGTGGCCAGGCCACCGCCGAACTCGTCCTCGACGGGGTCCGCGTGCCCGCCTCCGCCATGCTCGGCCAAGAGGGAAAGGGCTTCTCGGTGGCGATGTCCGCCCTGGCCAAGGGCCGGATGTCGGTCGCCGCCGGATGCGTCGGCATCGCGCAGGCGGCACTGGACGCGGCCGTCTCGTACGCGGCCGGGCGGGAGCAGTTCGGCCGGCCCATCGCCCACCACCAGCTCGTCCAGGAACTGATCGCCGACATCTCGGTGGACGTGGACGCGGCCCGCCTGCTGACCTGGCGGGTGGCCGACCTGATCGACCGCGGGCAGCCCTTCGCCACCGAGGCGTCCACCGCCAAGCTCTTCGCCTCCGAGGCCGCTGTCCGCGCCGCGGGCAACGCCCTCCAGGTGCACGGCGGTTACGGCTACATCGACGAGTACCCGGCGGGCAAGCTGCTGCGCGACGCCCGCGTGATGACCCTGTACGAGGGCACCAGCCAGATCCAGAAGCTGCTGATCGGCCGTGCCCGCACCGGGGTGTCCGCGTTCTGAGCCCGCTGGACCCGGCCCGCCCTGCCGCAACGCGCTAAGCGCTTGCTCACCCTCCGGTAAGGTGTTCCTTCCGACGGTGACGAGAAGGTGGGCGAGCGATGGACAGCGCGGCGGAGACGACGGGCGGCTACCGGCCGTGGTCGGAGGTCACCCCCGACGCCGCGCGGCGGCTGCTGATCGCCGCCGTCGAGGCGTTCGCCGAGCGCGGGTACCACGCCACGACCACGCGCGACATCGCCGGGCGGGCCGGCATGAGCCCGGCCGCCCTCTACATCCACTACAAGACCAAGGAAGAACTGCTCCACCGGATCAGCCGGATCGGCCACGACAAGGCGCTCGACATCCTGCAGACCGCGGCTGCCGGCCCGGGCTCCTCGGCCGACCGGCTCGGCACGGCCGTGCGGACCTTCGTGCTGTGGCACGCGGCGCACCACACCACCGCGCGCGTGGTCCAGTACGAGCTCGAAGCCCTCGCTCCGGAGCACCGCTCCGAGATCGTGGCCCTGCGCCGGCAGAGCGATGCCGTGGTGCGCCGCATCCTCACCGACGGTGTGGCGGCGGGGGAGTTCCAGGTTCCGGACGTCCCCGGCACCACGCTCGCCGTCCTGTCCCTGTGCATCGACGTGGCCCGCTGGTTCAATGCCGCCGGCAGCCGCACCCCGGAGGAGGTCGGCGAACTGTACGCCGGCCTGGTCCTGCGCATGGTGGGCGCGGTGCCCGCCCGGTAGGGGGCCTCAGAAGTAGTACCGCGACACCGACTGGGCCACGCACACCGGCTTGTCGCCGCCCTCGCGCTCGACCGTGACCGTCGCCGCGACCTGTACGCCGCCGCCCGCCTCCGTGACCTCGGTGATCACGGCGGTGGCGCGCAGCCGGGAGCCGACCGGCACCGGTGCCGGGAAACGGACCTTGTCCGTGCCGTAGTTGATGCCCATCCGCATGCCCTCGACCCGCATGATCTGCGGGACCAGGCTCGGCAGCAGCGACAGCGTCAGATAGCCGTGCGCGATGGTGGTGCCGAAGGGTCCGGACGCGGCCCGCTCCGGGTCCACGTGGATCCACTGGTGGTCCCCGGTGGCGTCGGCGAACAGGTCGATCCGCTTCTGGTCCACCTCCAGCCATCCGCTCGGCCCGAGCGTCCGGCCGATCCCGGCGCGCAGTTCCTCGGCGGACGTGAAGACCCTCGGCTCGACCATGCCTCTCCCTCTCCCAGGACGAATAAGCGCTTGCTCAGCATGCGGGGGCCGCATGTATCTGTCAACGGAGCCCGGCAGGGCCGACTACCCTCGGCCTCGTGCCGCAGATTCCCGAAAAAATCCACGAACTCACCGTCGGCCAGCTGTCCGCCCGCAGCGGCGCGGCCGTCTCCGCGCTCCACTTCTACGAGACCAAAGGCCTGATCAGCAGCCGCCGCACCGCCGGCAACCAGCGCCGCTACAGCCGCGACGCCCTGCGCCGCGTGGCCTTCGTCCGCGCCGCCCAGCGCGTCGGGATCCCGCTCGCCGCCATCCGCGACGCCCTCGCCGAGCTGCCGGAGGAACGCACCCCCACCAAGGAGGACTGGGCCCGGCTCTCGGACATGTGGCGCAGCGAGCTCGAACAGCGGATCAGCCAACTGGAGCGGCTGCGCGATCACTTGACCGACTGCATCGGCTGCGGCTGCCTGTCCCTGAAGACCTGCGCACTGTCCAACCCGGACGACGTCTTCGGCGAGCGGCTCACGGGCTCCCGGCTGTAGCACCGCTGCCAGCACCGCCACGACAGCCCCCGCCCCTCAGGCCCGCGGTCCCAGTACCGGCCGCCTCGGCGTCGCCGGCCGCCTCGTGCGCCGCCGCCACCAGCGCGGCGTTCGAGCCGGCCGGCCGCCCGTCCGGCAGCCGCAGGACGTCGCCCAGGCCGATCCGCGCATCCGCACCGCAGCGCACCGCCAGCCGCAGCACCGGCCAGGCCGCGGCCTCCCGGCCGCACACCAGCACGGGCCCCACCGCGGGGCGGCACACCGCGTCCACGAGCCCCGCCACCGCAGCCGGACCGGCCGCGGGCACCGCCGCCAGTTCCACCGCTGGCCGGACCTGCGCTGCACCCGCCAGCTCCGGACCCAGGGTGGCGAAGAACCGTGCCAGCGGCCCCACACCGGTCCCCGCCCCGACCCCGCCACCCGCGCCCGCATGCGCGTCGGCGCCCGCGCCCGCATGCGCGTCGGCGCCCGCACCCGCCCCCGCGCCCGCAGCACCACACAGACCCGCAGCAACCGCAGCACCGGCCGTCCCTGAGGCACCGCCCGCCGCGCGGTCCCCGGGCACCGCGGGCACCCAGCAGCGGCCCGCCCCGACCACCGCGTCCACCGCCACGCCCCGCGCCAGCAGCTCCCGCGCCAGCTCCGCCGCCCCCGGTTCCGCGAAGTGCACGGCGGCCCGGTCCGGCAACACCTTCCAGAGCCGGACCCGCTCCAGCCGCCCCGCCGGATCCGGTTCGGCGGCGGTGCTCGCGCACACCGACAGCGGTACGGAGACCCCCGCGCCCCGCAACGCCTCCAGCAGCGGCCCCACCACCCTGGGTGACAGGCTCTCCCGGCCGCACGGGGTCCGCGGATGGACCAGCACCTCCGCGGCCCCGGCGGCGACCGCCCCCAGCGCCGACTCCACCAGGTCCCCGGGGGACAGCGGCACGGCGGCCCCGTCGACGGCGCCGCGCGCACCGTTCAGCGACACCTGGAGCCGCAGGCTCACGCCGCCCCGGCCGAAGCCGACACCGACGCCCGCATCCCGTCCGCCGGCGAGACCCAGGCCGAGTCCGCGAGCGCCGGCCTGGGCACCACGATCCCGCAGCCCGCGCAGACCGGGCCGTCCCAGGCCCACGCTCCCTCCCACGACCCGTGCCCCGCCCGGCTCCCGGCCCGCTGCTGCTTCCCGGCCCCGGACCCAGCGGCGCGCCCCGCCCCGGTTCCGCGGCCCACCGCGCGTCCCGGCCCGGGCGTCCGTCTCGGCCCCGGAACCGGCCCGGGCCAGTGCAGCTCCTGCTCACCGCAGACCGGGCAGCCCGTCCCCGGCTCCGACTCCAGGGCCGCGACCAGCCGCCGCAGCACCTCGGCCAGGGTCCCGTCCGGCCGCACCCCCGGGTCGGCGCAGCGGACCACCGCGTCCCCGCTACCGTTCCACGCCCACTCCGGCCGGCGCAACCCGTCGTGCTTCTCGCGCCGCCGCCGCTCCGCGAACTGCCGCTCGTACTCCAGCCAGACCGCCCGCGCCTCCTCCAGCTCCTCCAGCGCGGCCACCAGCCGCTGCGGGTCCGCCGCCCGGTCCTCCGGGGCGATCCCGTGCCGGTCGCACAGGTGCCACCACGTCGCCCGGTGCCCGTACGGTGCGAACCGCTCCAGGCACCGGCGCAGCGAATGGCGCCGCAGCGCACGGTCGTTGCGCGCATCCCGCACCTGATAGGCCAGACTCCGGAAACCTGCCATCACACCTTCACCTCCGCCTCGCGCGCCCAAGTCCACACCGCGGCGCCGCGCTCGGTCGCACGACGACGCACCGTGAGATGTGCCCAACATGCCCGGCTGGGTGCAGGCGCATGCGGGGGCGGTCGAGGCGTACGGGTGGCACGTGGCCGGAACTCAGCGCCCCATGCGCCCCGCAGACACCACGATGCGGGCCAGTTCCCCGTGGCAGATGTCGCTGTGCGCCCCCGAGGGCGGACCGCCGCGCCGCACCACGGACGCCGTGTCCACGCTGACGCAACCGGTCGCCGGGACGCCGCCGCGCAGCGCCTCGTCCAAGGTCAGCCGGGGCGCGTCCGCAACCGCCCGCACCCCGCCGTACCCGATCGCGCCCCAGCGGTGGTCGAAGCCCAGCAGACCGGCCGAATCCCCTGCCATCCGGGAGGCCAGCGGATAGAAGACCCTGAGCGCCGCGTCGTGCGCGGAGTGGCACGCCACCACCGGCCCGTCGACCCGGTGCTGCAGGCCGCGCAGAGCACCGCCGCGCCCTTCGTCGTGCGGGAGCCGATCGGCGAAGGCGTAGTGCGAGAAGGCACCTTGGAGCAGCGTCACGGACTTCACGTACCGGGCGCCGTCCGGCACCGCACGCAGCGAGAAGGACACCAGCCGGGCTCCGAAACTGTGCCCGATCAGATGGATCCGCAGCGCCGGCCGCCGTCCTGCCAGTTCCGCGAGGACCGGGCCGAGACCGCGCTCGCCGACGACCCCGGCCCGCTTCTTCATCTGGTAGTACGTGGCCTGCCGCAGCAGCTCCTTGGCCCCCCGCCACAGCCCGCGAGGGACCCCGCCGACGGTGAGCCCGGGTCCGGCGGGTTCCTCGGTCGCGGGCCCGCCCGCCTCGGCGAGCCCGTCGGCCAGCGCCCGGCACGCCGTGTGCACGTCCTCAGCGAAGATGGCGGGAACCGCCCCCGTCACGCCGGCCCCCGCCAGCTCCCGTACCAGCGCGCCGAACTCCACGAGGTCGTCCGCCGACCCGGGCCGCTCCCGGAGCAGTTCGGCGATACGGTCCAGCTCCGCGCCGCGGCCCGGCCAGAACGCCCCGAGCGCCTCCCGCGCACCGGGGTCCAGCGCCGTCCCGCTGGCGGGCCCGGCGACCGCCCCGGGTGACTCGAAGTCCGGGATCGGCTCGTCCGGGAACCGGATCGAGGGCCATACGACGCCCGCGTACCCCAGCCGCACCCCCGGCCCCACCAGCCCTGGGAAGGGCGCGAAGAAGCGGTCGTACAGGCGGGTCGAGGTGGACCGGTCGCTGTTCCAGCCGTGCGCGAAGACCAGCAGGTCCGTGGCCTCCATGGCCGCCACCGCCCGCAGGGAGGCCCCGTCCGCGTCGCCCTCGGCATCGAAGGTCAGCTCCGCATACGGGCCGACCCCGATGCCGGTCCCCGCCGCGCCCGCCGTCCCGGTCGCGCCCGCCGCCCCGCCCGTACCCGCCGCCATGGGTTCCCCCTCCGCGCCGCGCCCACTGGTGCCCTGCCGTGCCGTGGCGTACAGGATCCTGCTCCGCCCCCCACCCCGCCATACCCGTGCACCCCGCGGATACGACGCCCGCGGATACGGAGCCCGCGGATACCGCGGCCGCGGACGTGGCGGCTACGGATACAGCAGGTACCGCTCCCGAACCGCCGCGAACCGCTCCAGCCCCGCCTGCCAGTCCGCCGCGATCTCCTCCACCCCCGCGTCCGCGTCCACCAGTCGCCGGACCCGGTCCGAGCCTGTCAGCCGGTCGATCCAGTGGTCCGACCGCCAGGCGAAGCCGCTCCACGTCCGGCGCGCCGTCACCAACAGCCCGATCCCGGCCCGGACCGGGTCGAACGCCTCCCGGTCGTGCACGATCAGCCGGACCCCGCCGCACACCTTCCCCGCGTGCTTGGAGAAGGTCGGCGTGAAGTACGCCTCCCGGAACCACACGCCCGGTAGTCCCAGCGCGTCGGCCGCCTCCGCCCACCGCCGGTCGATGCCCTCCGCGCCCAGCACCTCGAAGGGCGTGGCCGTACCACGGCCCTCGGACAGGTTGGTGCCCTCGAACAGGCAGGTGCCGGCGTACGCGAGCGCCGTGTCCGGGGTCGGCATGTTCGGGCTGGGCGGCACCCACGGCAGCCCGGTCCCGTCGAAGAAGGAGTCCCGCCGCCAGCCCGTCATCGGCACCGTCGCCAGCCTGACCGGCTTCGCCGCCAGGAACTCCCCGTTGAACAGCCGCGCCAGCTCGGCCGCCGTCATCCCGTGCGCCAGCGCGATCGGCTCCCGGCCCACGAAGCTCGCGTACTCCGGCTCCAGCGCGGGTCCCGAGGCCCGCCGCCCGCCCACCGGATTGGGCCGGTCCAGCACGACGACGGCCTTGTCGGCCAGCACGGCCGCCCGCATGCAGTCGTACAGCGTCCAGATGTAGGTGTAGAAGCGCGCTCCCGCGTCCTGGATGTCGAAGACCACGGTGTCGACCTCGGCCGCCGTGAACACGTCCGCGAGTTGCTGCCCGCTCTTGCCGTACGTGTCGTACACCGGCAGCCCCGTCGCGGGATCGCGGCCGGCCCCCTCCGAGTCGCCCGCCTGTGCCGTCCCGCGGAACCCGTGCTCGGGTCCGAACACCGCGACGAGCCGGACCCGCCCGTCGGCGTGCAGGACGTCGACCAGGTGGCGGGCGTCGGCGGTGATCCCGGTGGGATTGGTGACCACTCCGACCCGCTGACCGTCGAGTACGGAGTACCCGCCCGCGGCCAGCACCTCGAAGCCCGTCCGCACCCGGTCCTTGGTACCGGCCGCGTCCGCCGCACGCGTGACCACCGCGGCGCGTCCCACGCCCACCGAGGTCCCGGCGACCCCGAGTGCTCCGGCGGGCTCGACCGCCCGCGCGGCCCCGAGCGTCTCCTCGGCCCCGAGTGCCCCGAGTGCCCCGAATGCCCCGGCGGCCCCGAGGGAACCGGCCGCGCCCGCCTTACCCGCCAGTCCGAGCAGTCCCCGTCGCGACAGCGACGTCCTCAGCGTCATTCCGCCACGCTAGGCCCCGGCCCCCTTCCACACCGGCATACCGACCGGTTAGTCTGCCCGGCACCCCCACGCGGGTGCCCCACGCCCCCACCGCCCAGGAAAGGTGAACCCGTGAACGCCAGCGCGAACCGGTACCAGGACCAGCGAGTCGTCGTCACCGGCGCGGGTGGGGGCATCGGTGCCGCGCTCGCCCGCCGCTTCGCCGCCGAGGGCGCCACCGTCGTCGTCAACGACCTCGACGCCGCCCGGGCGGCCTCCGTGGCCGGCGCGATCGGCGCCCGCGCGATCGCGCTCCCCGGCGACGCCTCCGCCGTCGCCGCCGAGGCCCGCGAGGCCCTGGGCGGGGAGATCGACGTCTACTGCGCGAACGCGGGCCTCGCCTCGGGCGGCGACGCCTTCGCCGACGAGGCCGTGTGGGAAGCCGCCTGGGACACCAACGTCATGGCGCACGTCCGGGCCGCCCGCCTGCTCCTCCCGGACTGGCTGGAGCGCGGAAGCGGGCGTTTCGTCTCCACCGTCTCGGCCGCAGGGCTGCTCACCATGATCGGGGCGGCCCCGTACAGTGTCACCAAGCACGGGGCGCTCGCCTTCGCGGAGTGGCTCTCGCTGACCTACCGCCACCGCGGCATCCGGGTCCACGCCATCTGCCCGCAGGGCGTCCGCACCGACATGCTGACGGCCGCGGGCTCGGCGGGCGAACTGGTCCTCGCGCCGACCGCGATCGAGCCGGAAGCGGTGGCGGACGCACTGTTCGACGGCATGGAGAAGGGCCGGTTCTTGATCCTCCCGCACCCCGAGGTGGCGGACTTCCACGTCGCGCGCGCCACCGACCCCGACCGCTGGCTGAACGGCATGAACCACCTCCAGCAGAAATGGGAGAGCAGGTGACCCAGGCGCCGCCCCCGCCGTCCGGGGCCCCGGCACCCCCGCACGGGGCGCCGCCCCCGCCCTCCCCGTACGCCGCCAAGCCCTGGCTGAACCTCCTCAGCCCGGCACAGCGCGCCCCCGTGGACGCGCCGCCCAGCGTGCTGCACGCCTTCCGGGCCGCCGTCGCCCGCGCCCCCGGGCGGACCGCACTCGCCTACTTCGACGGCCGCCTCTCCTACGCCGAGGCGGACGCGCTCTCCGACTCCGTCGCCGGGTACCTCGTGGACGGGGGCACCGGCCGCGGCGACCGCGTCGCCGTACTGCTCCAGAACACCCCGCACTTCGCGCTGGCCGTCCTCGCCGCCTGGAAGGCCGGGGCCGTCGTGGTCCCGCTCAACCCCATGTACAAGGAGGCCGAGGCCCGGCACATCCTGTGCGATTCCGGCGCCACCGCTCTGATCTGCGACGACCGCGCCTGGACGGCGCAGCTGCGCGGTGCCGCCGCCGGGACGGCCGTACGGGTCACCCTGACCGCGTCCGAGCTGGACTTCCAGACCCGCGGCGACGCGCGCGTCCTGCGGTCCGGGCGGCAGCCGCAGGCCTCCGACGCCGCCGACTTCGCCGCCGTCGCCCGCCGCGGCCACCCGGCCCCGCCCGACCCCGGGCTCACCGCCGCCGACACCGCGCTCATCAGCTACACCTCCGGCACCAGCGGCACCCCCAAGGGGGCGATGAACCGGCACGGTGCCCTCACCCACAACGCCCGGCGACAGGTCAGCGGTCACCCGATCGCCGAGGGCTCCGGCTACTTCGCCCTCGCGCCGCTCTTCCACATCACCGGCATGGTCTGCGAACTCGCCGCCTGCTTCCTCAACGCCGGCACCCTCGTCCTCGCCCACCGCTTCGACGCGGGCACCGTCCTCGACGCCTTCCTCGAACACCGCCCCGCCTACACCATCGGCCCCGCCACCGCCTTCATGGCCCTGGCCGCCCACCCCGCCGCCACCCCTGACCACTTCGCCTCGTTCCGGGTGACCTCCTCCGGCGGCGCCCCCCTCCCTCCGGCCCTCGTCGCCCGGCTGCGCACCGCCTACGGCCTCCACCTGCGCAACGGATACGGCCTCACCGAATCCACCGCCGCCGTCGCCTCCGTCCCCGCACACCTCGAAGCACCCGTCGACGCCGCCTCCGGCACCCTCGCCGTCGGCCTGCCCGGCGCCGACACCGCCGTCCGCATCCTCGACGACCACGGAGCCGAGGTACCCCTGGGCGAGACCGGGGAGATAGCCGTCCGCGGCCCCCAGGTGGCGTCCGGCTACTGGGGCCTGCCCGCGGAGACCGCCCGCGCCTTCCCGGACGGCGAACTGCGGACGGGGGACGTCGGATTCATGGACCGGGACGGCTGGCTCTACGTCGTCGACCGCAAGAAGGACGTGATCAACGCCTCCGGCTTCAAGGTCTGGCCGCGCGAGGTCGAGGACGTCCTCTACACCCACCCCGCCGTCCGCGAGGCCGCCGTCGTCGGCGTCCCGGACCCGTACCGGGGGGAGACCGTGAAGGCGTACGTGAGCCTGCGCCCCGGCACCTCGGCCGGGCCGGCGGAACTGGCCGCCCACTGCGCCGCCCGCCTGGCCGCGTACAAGTACCCGCGCCAGGTGGAGATCCTGCCGGTCCTGCCGAAGACGACGAGTGGCAAGATCCTGCGACGGGAACTGCGCGACCGTGGCTGAAAACAGTCGGCCGGTCGTCCAGTCGGCCGCACCGGTCACACGGGCCGCACCGGCCGCGGAACAGAAAGGGAGGGCCAGCGCCATGGCTGCCAGGACGACGGAGCCCGAGGGCACCCACGAGACCCCGGTGCCGCAGCGGCTGCTGGCCGTGGCCACGCGGCTCTTCGCGGAGCGCGGCTACGACCGCACCTCCGTCCAGGAGATCGTCGAGGCGGCCGGGGTCACCAAGGGTGCCCTCTACCACTACTTCGGCTCCAAGGACGACCTGCTGCACGAGGTGTACGCGCGGATGCTGCGCCTCCAACAGCAGCGCCTGGACGCGGTGGCCGGTTCCGACGCCCCCGTCGAGGAGCGGCTGCGCGCCGCAGCGGCCGACGTCGTCGTCACCACCATCGAGAACCTCGACGACGCGATGATCTTCTTCCGGTCGATGCACCAGCTCAGCCCGGAGAAGTACAAGCAGGTGCGGGCCGAGCGCCGGCGCTACCACGAGCGCTTCCGCGCCCTGATCGAGGAGGGTCAGCGCACCGGCGTGTTCTCCACCGCCACACCCGCCGACCTGGTGGTGGACTACCACTTCGGCTCCGTCCACCACCTGTCCACCTGGTACCGGGCGGACGGCCCACTGACCCCGCAGCAGGTCGCCGACCACCTCGCCGACCTGCTGCTGCGCGCCCTGCGCCCGTAGCGGTCAGCGGTACCGCTTCAGCTCCCGGTGCGCCAGCGAGCGCTGGTGCACCTCGTCCGGCCCGTCCGCGAGCCGCAGCGTCCGCGCCGCCGCCCACAGCTCGGCCAGCGGGAAGTCCTGGCTCACCCCGCCCGCACCGTGCAGCTGCACGGCGTCGTCCAGGATGCGCACCACCGCCCGCGGGGTGGCGATCTTGATGGCCTGGATCTCGGTGTGCGCCCCGCGGTTGCCGACGGTGTCCATCAGCCAGGCCGTCTTCAGCACCAGCAGCCTCAGCTGCTCCACCGTGACCCGGGCGTCCGCGATCCAGTTCTGCACGACCCCCTGCGCGGCCAGCTCCTTCCCGAAGGCCGTACGCCCCACCGCGCGCCGGCACATCAGCTCGATCGCCCGCTCCGCCATGCCGATCAGCCGCATGCAGTGGTGGATCCGGCCGGGGCCCAGTCGGGCCTGGGCGATCGCGAAGCCAGCGCCCTCCTCGCCGATCAGGTTCGCGGCGGGCACCCGCGCCCCGTCGAAGACGACCTCGGCATGCCCGCCGTGGTCGTGGTCTTCGTACCCGTACACGGTCATCGCCCGGCGGACCTCGACGCCCGGGGTGTCGCGCGGGACGAGGACCATCGACTGCTGGCGACGCGGGTCGGGCCCGTCCGGATCGGTCTTGCCCATGACGATGAAGACCCGGCAGTCCGGGTTCATGGCGCCGGAGATGAACCACTTGCGCCCGGTGACCACGTACGCGTCCCCGCTCGCGGAGCGCTCGATCCGGGTCTCGATGTTGGTGGCGTCCGAGGAGGCGACCTCGGGCTCCGTCATCGCGAACGCGGACCGGATCTCCCCTTCCAACAGCGGCTCCAGCCACTGCTTGCGCTGCTCCTCGCTGCCGAATTGCGCGAGCAGCTCCATGTTCCCGGTGTCCGGGGCGGCGCAGTTGGTCGCCGTCGGGGCCAGGTGCGGGCTGCGGCCGGTGATCTCGGCGAGCGGGGCGTACTGGAGGTTGGTCAGGTCGGCGCCGTAGCGCGCGTCGGGCAGGAAGAGGTTCCACAGGCCGCGGCGGCGCGCCTCGGCCTTCAGTTCGCCGAACACGGCCGGGGTGTCCCAGGGCGAGGCCAGCCGCGCGCGCTGCTCGGCGGCGACGGGTTCCGCCGGGTAGACGTACTCCTCCATGAACGCGAGGAGCCGTTCGCGGAGTTCCTCGGTCCGGGCGTCGAATGCGAAGTCCATGGGTGTGCCTCAGCCTTCCTGGAGGGTGGTCAGACCGTGCTCGATGAAGACCGGGACCAGTTCGCCGATCCGGTCGAAGCCCTCGCCCACCGTCTGCCCGAGCACCCAGCGGTAGTGGATGCCCTCCAGGATCACGGCGAGCTTGAACCAGGCGAAGGCCGTGTACCAGGCGATGTCCCCGGTGTCCCGGCCGGAGCGGGCGGCGTACCGCTCGATCAGCTCGGCCGGCGCCGGATGGCCCGGCGCGGCGCTCGTCGTGCTCACGGGAGAGTCGGTGAGCCCCAGGTCGGAGCTGTACATCACCAGCAGCCCGAGGTCGGTCAGCGGATCGCCGAGCGTCGACATCTCCCAGTCCAGCACCGCCCGTACCGCGTCCCCGGGTCCGCCGACCAGCACGTTGTCGAGCCGGAAGTCCCCGTGCACGACGGTGGCGGCGGGGGAGCGGGGCAGGGCGCGGCCGAGTGCCCCGTGCAGCTCGTCGATGCCGGCGAGGTCCCGGCCCCGGGAGGCCGCGAGCTGCTTGGCCCAGCGGCGCAACTGCCGGTCCAGGAAGCCCTCGGGCCGGCCGAAGTCGCCGAGGCCGACCTCCTGCGGGTCCACCGCGTGCAGGTCGACCAGGGTGTCCACCAGGCCCAGCACCACGCGCCGGGTCCGCTCGGGCCCCAGCGCGGCCAGCTTCCCGGCGGTGCGGTACGGGACCCCGTCCACGAACTCCATGACGTAGAACGGGGCCCCGAGCACCGATTCGTCCTCGCACAGCAGGACGGGCTCCGGCACCGGGACTGCCGTGCCGTGCAGCGCCGCGATGACCCGGTGCTCGCGGCGCATGTCGTGCGCCGTGGCCAGGACGTGCCCGAGCGGCGGGCGGCGCACCACCCAGCGGGCGGTCCCGTCGTCGACCTCGTAGGTGAGGTTCGACCGGCCGCCCTCGATCAGCCGGCCGCGCAGCGGCCCGGCCAGGAGCCCCGGGCGTTCACGGTCCAGATGGTCGCGCAGCCGCTCCAGGTCGAGGCCCCGGGGAGCGGCCGGGGCGGTCGCTGGGGTCATGGTGCACACCTCCGTACGGAAGTTGACGGTGACGGAGGCCATCATGCCGACCAGTCGGTATGTCGTCCAGTGCGCCGGCCCCCGGACGCGGGCCGCCGGCAAGCATCCGGGGCCCGGGACCAGGGTCCCGGGCCCCGGAATCCGAGCCCCGAGGATCCGGGCCGCGGGGTCAGGCGTGGCAGAGGATCGGCTGTCCGCCGTTCATCACCGTCATGTCCCGCAGCACCACCGCGATGTCCAGCGGAGCCCCCTCCGGCTCACCCGCCAGCTCCGCGTACGCCCGGTGCAGGTTCGCCACCAGCCGCTCGCTCTCCCGCCAGGCCGCGAACTCGCCGAGGTCCGCCGCCCGCGCCGCCTCCAGCGGGGTCAGCCCCTTCGCCCCGCCCTCCCGGGCGAGCTCGGCCACGTACCGCAGGTAGCGCTCGGTGGACTCGTACGCCGAGGGGTCGGTGAGCGGTCCGTGGCCCGGTACGACTGTCTCCGCGTCCAGGGAGCGCAGCAGCTCCAGCGCCCGCAGCGAACCGGCCAGCGAACCCATGGCCAGGAACGGGGTGCCGCCGGAGAAGATCAGGTCGCCGGTGAAGACGACCCGCTGCCGCGGCAGCCAGACGATCGAGTCACCGGTCGTGTGCGCCACGCCCGGGTGGATGACCTGCACCTCCGTGGCGCCGAGGTGCAAGGTCATCCGGTCGCTGTACGTGAGGTCCGGCGGGGTGATCTCGATCGCGCCGAAGTCGGTCGCGGGCCAGATCAGCTCCAGCTGGTGCCCGGCGGCGAGCTGCTCGGCGCGGGCGCCGTCGTGCCCGACGATCAGGGCCTCCGGGGCGAACACGCCGTTGCCGTACGTGTGGTCGCCGTGGTGGTGGGTGTTGACCACGGTGCGCGGCAGCGGCACCCCGGCGGCGACGACCGCCTCGCGCAGGGCCAGCGCCCTCCGCTCCGTGGCGGCGGTGTCGACGAGCAGCGTCCGCCCGCCGTCGCTGACGAAGCCGGCGTTGTTGAGGCACCAGCCGCCGTCCGGCTGGACGTAGGCGAACACCCCGTCCGCGGGCTGGACGACGTACGGCTTCTCGGCGGTCATCTGCGCTCTCCCCGGGTCGCTGTGGCAGGTGATCAGCATCCTGTCAGCCGGACCCGGCCCGGGGGAGAGGGGGCGCGTCAGTGGTCGTCGTAGTGGCCTTCGTGCGCGGCGTGCCGGTGGCCGTCGTGCAGGTAGTCCAGGTGGTCGCCGTGGCGGACGGAGTCGTGTCCGCAGCCCTCGCCGTGCGCGTGGGCGTGGCCGTCGTGCGGGGTGTGGGCGGTCGTCTCGCACTCGTCCCAGTGGCCGGCGTGTTCGCGGTGCAGGTGGCCGTCGTGTGCGTAGTCCACGTGGTCGCCGTGGGCGACCTCCGTGTGCCCGCAGCCGGGGCCGTGCGCGTGCTCGTGCGTGGGGTGTTCCTGGTGGAGGGTCGTCATGGCGCAGAGGCTAGTGCGCTACCTCCCTGTTTGTCCGTTGTGTGCGCAGTGGCGTGGACAGGTCGCACGATCCGATGGGCAGCTCAGAGGATGAGCCGTGGCGTTCGGGTGGCGACCCGGGGCGTTCACAGGATGACCGCCACCGCGAACACCGCCAGCGCCACCGAGCACGCCACCGCCGCCAGCGCGGCCCGGGGCGCGAGGCCCGGCGGCCGGGCCACGGCCAGCTCCCGGATCCTCCGGTGCGCCACCCACAGGAACAGCAGCCACACCAGCGCGATCACCGCCGCCCCGGCCACCTCCGCCGAGCCGCCCGAGCCGCGCATCGCCTGTCGCAGCGCGAGGACCGCCACCACCGAGCACGCCAGCGTCGTACGCCGCCACGCCAGCCGGGTCCGCTCCGGTTGCAGCCCCGCGTCGCGGCCGTCCGAGGCCGCGGACGGACGCGTCACCGCCCGTCCGTCCAGCCGAGCAGCACGGCCACCACCATCACCGCCGCAACCAGCCCCACCCCCAGGCTCAGCAGCACCGGGAACCGGGACAGCGGAAGGTCCTCGCCCCGCCGCATCGCCCGCTCGCAGCGCACCCAGTGGTTCACCGCCCGCAGCGCGCAGGCCGCGCCCACCACCAACAGGGCGAGGGCCATCCCGACGCGCACGCCCCAGCGCAGGTCCGGCAGGAACTGGTCCACCGCGAAACCGCCGCCCACCAGGGCGAGCGCGGTCCGGATCCAGGCCAAGAACGTCCGCTCGTTGGCCAGGGAGAACCGGTAGTCGGGCGTCTCGCCCTCGCCCCGCAGCCGCTGCGGGGCGAACCAGAGCCTGACGTCCTTGCCGAAGTCGATCACCCGGCCAATCTACGTCCCGGTCTGCGTCCGGGCCGCCCGGAAGGCCCGCAGCCGCCGGTACGCCTCCAGCCCGTCCGGCACCCAGGGCCACTCGCCGCCGTCGATCCGGGCCGCCAGCTCCTCCTCGGGCAGCCACGCGTGCCAGGCCACCTCGGACTCCTGCGGCCGCACCGGCAGCTCGCAGCGCACCTCGTGCACGTACGACCACCAGGCCCCGCCCGGCCCCTCGTACAGGAACTTGAACAGCGGTTCCGGCTGCGCCAGCCCGGCCACCCCCAGCTCCTCCCCGGCCTCCCTCAGCGCGGCCGAGGCGTAGTCCTCGCCTGCGCCCAGCACGCCGCCCACGAACATGTCGTAGTGGGACGGGAACACCAGCTTCGAAGCGGTCCGCCGGTGCACGAACACCCGCCCCGCCGCATCCCGGGCCAGTACGAACACGCACCGGTGGAGCAGCCCCCGCGCGTACACCTCGCCCCGCGGCGCCCGCCCGGTCACCCGGTCCTCGCGGTCCACCACGTCCAGCACTTCATCAGCAGCACTCACACGGTTCATCCAACCACCGCCATTGACGGGTTACCGCTCCGTAGCAAAGGATCTGCCCCACCAGCGACCGGAGGACGACTTCGTATGACGTACGACGCAGACGTGATCGTGATCGGGGCCGGGCTCGCGGGCCTGGTGGCCACCGCCGAGCTCGTCGACGCGGGCCGCACGGTGATCCTGCTCGACCAGGAGCCCGAGCAGTCCCTCGGCGGTCAGGCGCACTGGTCCTTCGGCGGCCTGTTCTTCGTCGACTCGCCCGAACAGCGCCGGATGCGGATCAAGGACAGCCGTGACCTCGCCCTCCAGGACTGGCTCGGCACCGCCGGCTTCGACCGCCCCGAGGACACCTGGCCCCGCCGCTGGGCCGAGGCGTACGTCGACTTCGCCGCCGGAGAGAAGCGGCCCTGGCTGCACGCCCGGGGCGTCCGCTTCTTCCCCGTGGTCGGCTGGGCCGAACGGGGCGGCTACGGCGCCCTCGGCCACGGGAACTCCGTACCCCGCTTCCACATCACCTGGGGCACCGGCCCCGGCCTGGTCGAACCCTTCGCACGGCGGGTCCGCGCCGGGGCCGACCGCGGGCTGGTCCGGCTGAAGTTCCGCCACCGCGTCACCGGGCTGACCCGGACCGCGGGCGCCCCGGACACCGTGACCGGCGAGATCCTGGAGCCGTCCACCGCCGAACGCGGCTCCGCGAGCAGCCGCACGCCCGTCGGCACCTTCTCCCTGCGCGCCCAGGCCGTGATCGTGGCCAGCGGCGGCATCGGCGGCAACCACGACCTCGTGCGCAAGCAGTGGCCCGCCCGGCTGGGCACCCCGCCGCAGCGGATGCTCTCCGGGGTCCCGGCGCACGTGGACGGGCTGATGCTGGGCATCACCGAGGACGCCGGCGCCCGCCACATCAACAAGGACCGGATGTGGCACTACACCGAGGGCATCGAGAACTGGGACCCGATCTGGGCCCGCCACGGCATCCGCATCCTGCCCGGCCCCTCCTCGCTCTGGCTGGACGCCACCGGCAGGCGGCTGCCCGTACCGCTCTTCCCCGGCTTCGACACCCTCGGCACCCTCGACCACATCATGCGGACGGGCCACGACCACACCTGGTTCGTGCTCAACCGGCGCGTCATCGGCAAGGAGTTCGGCCTGTCCGGCTCCGAGCAGAACCCCGACCTCACCGGCAAGTCCGTGCGCGACGTCATCGACCGCGCCCGGCAGGCCGTACCGGCGCCCGTCCAGGCCTTCATGGACCGCGGCGCGGACTTCGTCGTCGAACGCGACCTGCCCGCGCTCGTCCGCGGCATGAACGCGGTCACGGGTCAGGACCTGCTCGACGAGGCGACCGTCCGCCGGGAGGTCGAGGCTCGGGACCGGGAGATCGCCAACCCCTTCACCAAGGACCTCCAGGTCACCGCGATCCGCGGCGCCCGCAAGTACCTCGGCGACCGGCTGATCCGCACCGCCGCCCCGCACCGGATCCTGGACCCCGCGGCGGGCCCGCTGATCGCCGTACGGCTGTCCGTCCTGACCCGCAAGTCCCTCGGCGGCCTGGAGACCGACCTGTCCTCGCGCGTGCTCACCGAGTCCGGCGACCCGCTGCCCGGCCTGTACGCCGCCGGCGAGGCGGCCGGCTTCGGGGGCGGCGGCGTGCACGGCTACCGCGCACTGGAGGGGACCTTCCTCGGCGGCTGCATCTTCTCGGGCCGCGCGGCGGGCCGGGCCGCGGCCGCGGCGGTGGGCTAGCGACGGAGGCCGCCGTACGGGGCCTCATGAGGGCCGTGGGGGGGGCGTCACGGAGGGCCGTGGGGGCGGGCGGGCAGCCGTCCGGCAGCGCGACCCCCCTCGTGCCCCTGCGGTTGCGGCCCCCGCCCCCGGCCCCTGCCCGGTTCAGCCGATCCGCTCGACGACCCGGAACCGCTCCGCGATCACCAGGGTGTCGTCGTCGACCGTGTAATCCGGGTCGCCGAGCACCTCCCGGATCGGATCGCTGTGCCAGAACCTCTCGTGCGAGGCGCGCCATTCGGCCACGGACGCGTACCCCTCGCCCTCGTCGAGCGCGTGCTGGAGGTCCACGTCGGCGAGCCGCACCACGCGCACCTCCGTGACCTCGACCACGGCGACCGCCCGCTCGTCCGAGTCCACCAGGACCGCCCGGTCGCCCGGTTCGGGCAGCGGCTCGCCCTCGGCCTCGTACTCCGGCAGCAGGCCCGTCGTGGAGGTCTTCGCCCCGCTCAGCACGGCCGCCACCAGGGCGTCGCGCAGCGGCCCCGGGAAGCCCAGAGGATAGGGGGGAAGGTCTGCGTACGTCGTCATGGGCCCACCCTACGGCCCGCTCCGCCGCCCACCCGAAGCGGAACGAGAACCTCAACTCTGTGCAGCCCAGCACCAGTTGAAACGCGCCACCCGATGGACCGGACCTTGACTCGGAGCTGTGCCTACCGGTTTGCTGTGCGTGATCATCCCGCGTCGCGCCCGCAGTCCCGTCGTGCGCGACGGAGTAACCGTGGTTCCAGCCGCTCGTCGTCCAGTCGCCCCGTCGTGCCACCCGTCCCCGTCATGCCCGTCGTACGTGCCGAACCGTCCGCCCGCGCCCGTGTCCTGGAGGGAAAACCGCGGATGTCCCCGCCTCCGCCGCCCCTCGGCCGCGCCCGCAAGCGGGAGGCCCAGCTCTTCGACCCGGCCCTGTGCGACACCGAACTCGTGGACGTACGTGCCCAGTTCACCCAGGGTCGATGGGCCAGGGCCCGCGCCCTCCTCGCCGGCACGGGGGACGACTGGGACCGCCGTGGCCACCGGATCGTCGTCCTCGCCGAAACCCCCGCCGCGACCGCCTGGGCCGACGAGTGGCTACTCGCCGAACCCGACAGCGCCGACGCCGCCACCCTCCTCGCCTGCGCCGCCGTCTTCACGGCGCTGCGCCGCAAGGGCACGCCGGAGGCGGCCGAGGAAGCCTGCCACCGGGCCGCCGCCCTGCTGCCCGCCGACCCCACCCCCTGGCTCGGCCTGCTCATGCTCTCCCGCGCCTTCGGCTCCCAGGAGGAGTTCAGCCGCCACTTCGACCAGGTCCGGGCCCGGCACCGGGAGCACCACCACGCCCACCACCTGATGGTGGCCCGCCTCGCCGAGCACGCCCCCGCCTCCGGCCAGGACCCCCTCCACGAGGTCTACGACTTCGCCGCCTGGGCCGCCGAGGAGTCCCCGGCCGACTCCCCGCTCGCCGTCCTCCCCGTCATCGCGCACGCCGAGCGCTACCGGGTCCTCGCCGCAGCCCACGGCCGCAGCCCCGACGGTGCCGCCGCCCACTGGTCGAGCCGCCGCGCCCGCCAGGTGCTGCGCGCCGCCTTCGACTGGTGGCTGGAGTGGGAGCGCGAGGACCACCCCCGCAACCGGGTCGACCTCAACTTCCTCGCCCACGCCAAGCTGTGCGAGGGCCGCCCCGCCGAGGCCGCCGCCCTCTTCCACCGCATCGGCAGCCACGCGACCCGGGCCCCCTGGTCCTACCCCGACCTCGACCCCCGCAAGGCGTTCCTCGCCGCCCGCAACGCCGCGCTCGGCACCGCTTGACGCGGCGAGCCGCCGACGCACCACCCCCGCACCGCTCGACCTTCCTTCCCCCGAAAGGACACCCCATGGCGACGGGCAGACCCACCACGCTCGGCACCCCGCCCGGCACCGCCGAGATCCGCACGTACAAGGGCCAGGAGCGGGCCCTGCGCGCCGACCGGCTCGGCACCGCCGGCCTCCTGCTCTCCGTACTGGCCGCCAGTGCCCCCCTGATGGTGGTCGCCGGTGTGATGCCCACCACCTTCGGCGTGATGGGCGTCGTCGGGCAGCCCCTGCTGTTCGTCATCCTCGGCGTCGTGCTCGCCCTCTTCGGCGTCGGCTACGCCGAAATGAGCCGCCACGTCCACAATGCCGGCGCCTTCTACGCGTACATCGCGCGCGGCCTCGGCCCCACCGCCGGCGCGGGCGCCTCGCTCGTCGCCCTCGTCGCCTACAGCGCCATGCAGGTCGGCGTCTACGGCATCCTCGGCTACGAGGTCTCCGGCCTCTTCGCCACCTACCTGAAGACCGACCTCGCCTGGTGGATACCCGCCCTGGCCGCCGTCGCCGTCACCGGCGCGCTCGGCTGGCTCAAGATCGACCTGAACGCGCGGGTCCTCGGCGTCCTGCTCCTCATCGAGTGCGCCCTCGTCGTCGTCTTCGACGCCGCCGCCCTCGCCGACCCCGGACCCCAGGGCCTCTCCCTGCACGCCTTCAACCCGGCCACCCTCGGCGGGGCCGGCCTCGGCACGGCCCTGTGCTTCTGCATCGCCGCGTTCGTCGGCTTCGAGCAGTCCCCGGTCTACGCCGAGGAGACCAGCAAGCCCCACATCGTCGTCTCCCGCGTGATGTTCCTCGCGGTCGGCTTCGTCGCCCTCTTCTTCGCGCTGAGCGCCTGGGCCCTCACCGTCGCCACCGGCCCCGCCGAGGTCGTCAAGACCGCCGCCGAGGCCGGGCCCGGCCTGCTCTTCCAGCTCACCGAGGAACGCCTCGGCGCCACCTTCACCGACGTCTTGCACGTCCTGTTCGTGACCGGCATGTTCGCGGCGATGCTCAGCTTCCACAACGTCGTCGCCCGCTACGCCTTCGCCATGGGCCGCGAGGGCCTGCTCCCGGCCGCCTTCGGCCGCACCAGCGCCGGCACCGGAGCCCCCGCCACCGGCTCCCTGCTGCAGACCGCCGTCGCCACCGTCGTCGTCCTCGCCTTCGCCGTCACCGACGACAAGCCGAACGGCGACCCCACCGCGCCCGTCCTGCACCTGTTCACCTGGATGGGCAGCGTCGGCGCCCTCGGCGTGACCCTTCTCATGGCTGCCGCCTCCTTCGCCGTGATCGCGTTCTTCGTCCGTCGCGGCACCGCCTCCGCCCAGTCGTGGCGGCTCCTCGCCGCCGGCGCCGCCGGGCTCTCCCTCCTCGGCATCGCCGCGTACACCGTGAAGGACTTCGGGGTCCTCGTCGGCGCCGGCGAGGGCTCCGCGCTCAGCTGGGTGCTGCCCGGCACCATCGGCGCCGCCGCCGTGGGCGGCCTGCTGTACGGGGTCGTGCTGCGCAGCCGGAAGCCGGAGGTGCACGCCCGGATCGGCCTGGGCAACGAGGCCTTCCGGCTCGACCAGGCCGCGGAGGCCGGCCCGCACGCCTGACCTACCGGCGGACGGCCGCCGCCCTCGCTTTCTCCTCCGCACGAGGCCCCCGACACCTGTTTCCAAGGTCGCCGGGGGCCTTCGTGCACAGGGCCGGGTTTTGGCCATGGCCGAGGCTCATGGTCTCCTATGGCGACAAAAACCACCGGAACCCCGCACAGGTGACACCACCCAGCTCCCCTGCACGGCGGCCCGGACCTGCCTGTCCCACCCACGAAGGCGAAGTCCCACATGAGTGACCGCACCTTGACCGAGGCCCCCGCCCCGGTCTCCGCCTCCCACGTCGACGCAGGTGACGAGGGTTACAGCAAGGACCTCAAGTCCCGCCACATCAACATGATCGCCATCGGCGGGGCGATAGGCACCGGCCTGTTCCTCGGCGCCGGCGGCCGGCTCGCCGGCGCGGGCCCCTCCCTCGCGATCGCGTACGCGGTGTGCGGCATCTTCGCCTTCTTCGTCGTACGGGCCCTCGGCGAGCTCGTCCTGTACCGCCCCTCCTCCGGCGCGTTCGTCTCCTACGCGCGCGAGTTCATGGGGGAGAAGGGCGCCTACACGGCCGGCTGGCTGTACTTCCTGAACTGGTCCACGACCACTGTGGCCGACATCACCGCCGCCGCCACCTACGCGCACTTCTGGTCGATGTTCACCACCGTCCCGCAGTGGGTCCTGGCGCTGATCGCCCTCGCCGTCGTCCTCGCCGCGAACCTGATCTCGGTGAAGTACTTCGGCGAGATGGAGTTCTGGTTCTCCCTGATCAAGGTCGCCGCCCTGGCGATCTTCCTGGTCGTCGCCATCTACCTGGTCGCCACCAGCCACGACATCGGCGGCCACACCCCGGGCCTGTCCACCATCACCGACAACGGCGGCATCTTCCCGTCCGGCGTCCTCCCGATGCTGCTCGTGGTCCAGGGCGTCGTCTTCGCCTACGCCTCCGTCGAGCTGTGCGGCGTCGCCGCCGGCGAGACCGAGAACCCCGAGAAGATCATGCCGAAGGCGATCAACTCGATCATGTGGCGCGTCGGCCTCTTCTACGTCGGCTCCGTCGTCCTGCTCGCGATGCTCCTCCCGTACACCGCGTACTCCAGCGACCAGAGCCCCTTCGTCACCGTCTTCGACAAGCTCGGCATCCCCGGCACCGCCGGCATCATGAACCTCGTCGTGCTGACCGCGGCCCTCTCCAGCCTGAACTCCGGCCTGTACTCCACCGGCCGCATCCTGCGCTCGATGGCCATGGCCGGCTCCGCCCCGAAGTTCACCGCCCGCATGAACAAGGGCAAGGTCCCCTACGGCGGCGTCCTGTTCACCGCCGCCTTCGGCCTCGCCGGCGTCGGCCTGAACTACCTGATGCCGAAGGACGCCTTCGAGCTCGTCCTGAACTTCGCCTCGCTCGGCATCCTCGGCACCTGGGCGATGGTCATGATCTGCTCGCTGTTCTTCTGGCGCCGCGCCCAGCAGGGCCTGGTCGAGCGCCCCTCGTACCAGCTGCCCTGGGCCCCGTACACCCAGGTCATCACCCTGGTCTTCCTCTTCTCGGTGCTGGTCCTGATGTGGTGCGACGGCGGCGTGGGCCGCACCACCGTCCTGTGCGTCCCGGTCATCGCCGCCCTGTTCGTCGCCGGCTGGTACCTGGTCCGCCGCCGCGTGGCGGAGATCGCCGCCCGCAGCTGACGTCCTGAACGACGGAAGGACCCCCCGCCGCCCGGCGGGGGGTCCTTCCGTCGTTCCACGGGCTCCACGGCCCGCCGCAGGCCCTCGATCAGGCCTTCTTCACCACGCTGGACTTCAGCTGCATCGCCCCGAAGCCCTCGATCCGGCAGTCGATGTCGTGGCCGTCGACGCCGTCCACGAGGCGGATGTTGCGCACCTTGGTGCCGGCCTTGATCCCCGAGGCGCTCCCCTTCACCTTGAGCGCCTTGACGACGGTCACGGAGTCGCCGTCCTGCAGGACGTTTCCGACGGAGTCCCGGACGACCCGCGCGCCGGCCGCGTCCGGGTCCTGGGCGCCGTCCTCGGCGGGGACCCACTCGTGACCGCACTCGGGGCAGACCACGAGCGCGTTCATCTCATAGGTGTACTCACAGGAGCATTTCGGGCAGGGGGGAAGATTCTCGATCACGTTCCCAGGGTAGCCCCGCCCCAGTGACGGCACCGCTCGCGGGGAGGAGTCGGGAAAAGCAGAGAACCCCACATGAAGTGGGGTTCTCAGTGGTGTCCGAGGGGGGACTTGAACCCCCACGCCCGATAAAGGGCACTAGCACCTCAAGCTAGCGCGTCTGCCATTCCGCCACCCGGACTAGGTGTTTGTCTCGCGGCCCTCGGCCGTTCCGACGTGGAAAACATTACCAAACATTCCGGGGTGCTCGATCACCTCCCCTGCGGCCGGGGATCGCCCTTGGGCGGAGCGGGTCGAAGCGGGAGGATGGGGAGGCGCAGTCGGACCGATCAGTGGAGGAAGCAGCGTGAGCCAGTCGAGCGCGGGCAGGACCGTCTCCGGCGAGGACGAGGTCGTCGACCTCTGCCGGGACCTCATCCGGATCGACACCAGCAACTACGGGGACCACTCGGGCCCCGGTGAGCGCAAGGCCGCCGAGTGGGTCGCGGAGAAGCTCGCCGAGGTCGGGCTCGAACCGCAGATCTTCGAGTCCCACAAGGGGCGCGCCTCGACCGTCGCCCGGATCGAGGGCGAGGACCCCTCCCGTCCCGCGCTGCTGATCCACGGGCACACCGACGTGGTGCCGGCGAACGCCGCCGACTGGACGCACGACCCGTTCTCCGGCGAGATCGCCGACGGGTGCGTGTGGGGCCGCGGCGCCGTCGACATGAAGGACATGGACGCGATGACGCTGGCCGTCGTCCGCGACCGGCTGCGCAGCGGCCGCAAGCCCCCGCGGGACATCGTGCTGGCCTTCCTCGCCGACGAGGAGGCGGGCGGCCTGTACGGCGCCCGGTACCTCGTGGACAAGCACCCCGGGCTGTTCGAGGGGGTCACCGAGGCGATCGGCGAGGTCGGCGGCTTCTCGTTCACCGTCAACGAGAACCTGCGGCTGTACCTGGTGGAGACCGCCCAGAAGGGCATGCACTGGATGCGGCTCACCGTGGAGGGCACGGCGGGCCACGGCTCCATGACGAACACCGACAACGCCATCACCGAGCTCTGCGAGGCCGTGGCGCGGCTCGGCCGCCACCAGTGGCCGGTGCGCGTCACCAAGACCGTACGGTCCTTCCTGGACGAACTCTCGGATGCGCTGGGCACCCCCCTCGACCCCGACGACATGGACGCCACCCTCGCCAAGCTGGGCGGCATCGCCAAGATGGTCGGGGCCACCCTGCGGAACTCGGCCGCGCCGACCATGCTGGGCGCCGGCTACAAGGTGAACGTCATCCCCGGCCAGGCCACCGCCCACGTGGACGGCCGCTTCCTGCCCGGCTACGAGGACGAGTTCTTCGCCGACCTCGACCGGATCCTCGGCCCGCGCGTGAAGCGGGAGGACGTGCACGGTGACAAGGCGCTGGAGACCGACTTCGACGGCCGCCTCGTCGACGCCATGCAGAGCGCCCTCAAGGCCGAGGACCCGATCGCGCGCGCCGTCCCGTACATGCTGTCCGGCGGTACGGACGCCAAGTCCTTCGACGACCTCGGCATCCGCTGCTTCGGCTTCGCGCCGCTGCAGCTGCCGCCGGAGCTGGACTTCGCGGGGATGTTCCACGGGGTGGACGAGCGGGTGCCGGTGGAGGGCCTGAAGTTCGGGGCGCGGGTGCTCGACCGGTTCATCGACGAGTGCTGAGATTCGCGCGGGTGTGCGCATTCCACTGAGAAGAGTGAATGCGCTCATACGCTCGTAGCCCCGGTGATCCCTCCTCGTTACAGGTGATGCGGTCCGCGGCTGGGACCGCATTGCCTACTAGGAGGAACAATGCTCAAGAAGGTTGTGGCCGCTGCTGCCGCCACCGGTGGTCTGGTTCTCGCGGGTGCGGGTCTCGCCGTTGCCGACGCCGGCGCCCAGGGTGCGGCCATCGGCTCCCCCGGTGTCCTGTCCGGCAACGTCGTTCAGGTTCCGGTCCACATCCCGGTGAACGTCTGCGGCAACACCATCAACGTTGTCGGCCTGCTGAACCCGGCCTTCGGCAACACCTGCGTCAACGCCTGACGCACCTGAAGTCTTGGGCCCCGGAACGCATCCCAGCGTTCCGGGGCCGCCGGGCTTCAGGGCCCGGCCGATCGTTTTTTCAGCTGGGGGATCACACAGATGCGACGACAGGCAGCGGTCACCAGGAAGACCCTGATCACCATGGCGGCGGCAGGAGGTGTGCTCGCGCTCGGTGGGGGATACGCGCATGCGGACTCCGGCGCGTCCGGCCGTGCCGCCAACTCCCCGGGCATCCTGTCCGGGAACAACGTCCAGGTGCCCGTGGACGTTCCGGTGAACGCCTGCGGGAACACCGTCACGGTCGTCGGAGGCCTCAACCCGGCCTTCGGGAACCGCTGTTCCAACGAATCCGCGAACCCGGGCGGGCCGACGAAGCCGACCCAGCCGGGCAAGCCGGGCAAGCCGAAGCCGGGTGATCCGGGACACCCGGGGAACCCCGGACACCCCGGCTATCCGGGCCAGCCCGGTCACCCGGGGAACCCCGGAGGGCCGGACGAGCCGTGCGACGAGGGCGAGCACCCGGGCAACCCGGGTACGCCCGGCCAGCCGGGCACTCCGGGTCAGCCGGGGACGCCTGGCACTCCGGGTCAGCCCGGTCAGCCCGGTACTCCCGGTCAGCCCGGTACTCCGGGTACGCCCGGTACGGGTACGCCGGGGCAGCCCGGTACGCCTGGTCAGCCCAGTAACCCGGGTCAGCCGGGAACTCCCGGTACGCCGGGTCAGCCCGGTACGCCGGCGGGTCCCGGTACCGGAACGGTGACTCCGGGAACGGACACCGGGATCGGGGTCGGGGTGGCGCCCGCCCAGCAGGCGGGACTCGCGGCGACCGGTGCCGGTGACGTCCTCGGCGTGGGCCTTCCGCTCGCCGCCGGAACGCTGCTCGCCGGCACCTTGCTCTACCGGCGCGCCCGCAACACGGCCTGACGGGCCTTCACGGCGCGGGCCCCGTCCACGGGGCCCGCGTCACCACGTGGCGCGGACCTGACGGATGATCCGCCGCCGCAACCGCACGCGCCGGCTGCCGTCGCGGTGCAGGGTGAGCCGGTCGAGCTCCCATTGCCCGTACTCGGCATGGTCGGTCAGCAGTCGGGTCGCCTCGCTGCGGGGAACCCCGCGGGGCACGTACACGTCGACAAATTCGTATTCCGGCATCGCATCTATTGTGCGGGCACGGCCCCGCTACGGATAGCGTCTGCACTATGTCTGATGCCGCTCTGCCCACTGTTGCCGAGGTACGCGCCGCCGCCGAGGCGGTCAAGGCCGCCATCGACCGTCACCTCGCCGCGGTCGAGAGCAGGATCGGGGACGAGGACCCGGCCGTCTACGCCGCATTCAACGAACTCGCCGCCGCCGCCGAGGAGTACGACGAACTGCTCTACGACCGGTACGACGAGGTCACGCCGTTCGAGATCCCCACGCCCGAGGACGGCGCCCCGTACCGCGGTCCCGCCGAGCCCGCCGCGTTCAGCGTGCTCATCCGCCGCGACTACACCGTCGCCAAGCCCGCACGGCTGATCGCCCAGGCCGACCGGGTCGCAAGGCACGACAGAGAGGCCGAACGCGTCCACGACGGCGGCACCGCCGGCGCGCTCGGTGTCCTCTTCGGGGAGTACGAGCCCGACGAAATCGCCTCCCGCGCCAAGGACTTCGGCCTGGAGGAGGGCGACTCGACCCTGTGGATCGCCGCCTCGCACGAGGCCGCGGAGCCGGGGGAGTGGCTGGGCTCGCCCTTCGCGGGCATCGATCCGCAGGACGTACTGCACCGGTTCGACGTCAGCTCCGTCTTCGACGACGACGAGGACGAGGACGAGGACGAGGACGACGAGGCGGCGGAACGGGGCTTCGCCCCGGCCTGAGCCGCCCCGGCCCCCGGAACGGCGACGCGGCCCCGCCCGGCGGGACGGGGGCCGCGTCATCCGCTCCGGCGGCCACTCCGGCCACTCCGGCCACTCCGGCTACTCCGGCTGTTCCTCGGCCGCCGCCGCCAGCGACCTCAGCAGACCCGTCAACCGGGTCGTACGCGGCTTCGGCAGCACCTCCGCGACCGCCCGCGGCAGCGCCTGGTCGACGCCGTGCACCACCGACAGGTGCCGCTCGGCCCGGCCGAAGGCCGTGTACACCCAGTCCCGTGACAGCGCCTGCGCCGCATCACCGGGCAGTACGGCCACCACCGCAGGCCAGCGCATGCCGACGGCCTGATGGGCCGTCACCGCCCAGCCGTGCCGCACCTGCGCCGCCACCCGCTCCTTCGGTACGACGGTCCGCGAGCCCGCGGCGTCCAAGTGCAGTCCCTCCGCGTCCGCCGAGACCACCCGGCCCGGAACGGCGCGCCCCGGCGAGGGCACGTGGACGACCCGGTCGCCGGGGTCGAAGCCGTCGAACCGGCCCGGGCCGGGATTCAGCCGCTCCTTCAGCGCCGCGTTCAGCGCCCGGGTGCCCGAGGGGCCGCCGTGGGCCGGGGTGATGACCTGGATGCCGTCCGCCCCGATCCCGAAGGCCCGCGGCACCGACTCGGCCACCAGCTGCACGGTGCGGTGCACCGCCTCGCCCGCGTCGCGCACGGGGACGATGACGACCTCCTTGCCGGGTGCCTCGACCTGGTGCAGCTCGCCGATCCCGATGCCCGAGACCAGCTCGCCGAGCGGACCCGGATCGGGTACGCGGGAGGCCACCTGCGGGCAGGCGCGGGCCGCGAGCACGTCGGCGAACACCCGCCCGGGGCCCGCCGAGCCGAGCACCGCCGGATCCCCGGACAGCACCAGCCGGGCCCCGTCGGGCACCGACTCCACCAGCGCCGCGGCGCTCTCGACGTCCAGCTGCGGCGCGTCCAACACCACGAGCAGGTCCAGCGCGAACTGTCCGTCCGCGTCCCGCTCCGGCCCCTCGGTCCCGGCCAGCAGCCCGGCCACCGTGACGGTGTGCGGAGCCGGGGCGTGCGCGGCCAGACAGGTGCGCAGGCCCAGCTTCCCGGCGGCCTCCAGCAGGGCGAGCGGTTCGGCACGGGCCGCCTCGCCGCCGGTGTGGACGACCAGGCCGTGCGCGGCGACGGCCCGGATCAGCTCGGCGCCCGTGCCGCCGGCGGCCACCTCCTCCCAGCCCGCGGCGTCCGTGGCGCCGGTGAAGGTGCCGGCCAATCGGGCCAGGCCGTCGGCCAGGCTCTCCTCGGCCAGCGCGTACGCCTCCAGGCCCATCAGCACCCGTACGGGCTGCTCCTCGCCCTCCTCGGCGGGTGCGCCCACCGGCTCGTGGAAGACCAGGACCAGCCCCTCGGCGACGGCCTGCTCCAGGGCCCCGGCCGGTTGCGGAACCCCGTACTGGGCCAGCGCGGACTCCAGGGTGGGCCCCTCCAGGGCGGTGTGCCCCTTGAGGGCGGCCTGTTCCAGCAGCCAGCCGATGAGGGCGGCGGCGCGCCGCTCGTCGCCGGGCCCCGGGGCCGGGCCCAGCAGGGCGCGCGCGAAGGAATCCGCCTGCGTCGGGCGGACCCCGGCCACGGCCAGCAGCCGCCAGGGGTTCTCGGCGAGCGCGTCGGCGGCGGCTTCACCGAGGGCGGCGGCGGCCGGGCCGGCCAGGCCCTCGGGGGCGCCGCCGCGGGCCAGGACCACCCGTACGGACTCGACGTTCGCCGCGGACGGGGCGGTGGCGGTCGCCGCCGGGCGGGGGCGGGGCGGGGTCGCCGGTGCGGGGGCCGCCGGGGCGGGCCTGCGGGGAGCGGCCGGGGCCTCGTCGAAGTAGCGGGGCGAGGACTTCTCCCCGCTCTCCACGGCCCGTACGGCGGCCAGCAGGTCGGCGGCCTGGCCGCTGAGCTTGCCGCCGGCCTCGACCGGTCCCTGGCGCTGCGCCTTGCGGCGGGCGATGCGCTCCCGCTCGATCTTCTGTGCGGCCAGCTCGGCTTCGGCCTCGCTCATCTGCGGGGCCGCGGCGTCGCCCTCCGCGCCGGCGCTCCCGGTTCCGGCTCCGCCGGATGGGGCGGGGGCCGCGGTGCCGGGGCCTTCGTCCCCCTCGGAGGCGTCCTCCGGTCCGGCGGTGTCGTTCCCGGCCCCGCCGGATGCAGCGGGGGCCGCGGCGTCGGGGGTTCCGTCCTCGTCGGAGGCGGCCGCGGGCCCGGTGGTGCCGTCTTCGGCTCCGCCCGGCGCGGCGGGTGACCCGGCCGGGGCGCCCGGCGGCCGGGCCGCGTCGGCGGTGTCGGGGGTCGCTGTGCCGGCTGCCGGCGACCCGTCGGAGGGCGGGCCCGGGGTGCCGGCCGGATCCGCGGCGGCGGGGGGCGGGGTGGCCTCCGGGGCGGTCGGGGCCTCGCCCTGCGGGCCGGGGGAGGCCGGCTCGGCGGCGTGGCGGTCCGTACTCACAGCGTGCTCCAGTCCTGGTCGGGATAGCGGTGCACCGGGGCCGACACGTCGTCCAGCGCCCGGCGGATCTCCTCCGGAAGACTAAGGGCCTCCACCGACAGTGCCTCCGCCAGCTGCGCGGCCGTCCGCGCGCCGACGACCGGCGCGGCCACCCCCGGCCGGTCCCGCACCCACGCCAGCGCCACCTGGAGCGGGGTCACGGCCAGGCCGTGGGCGGCCGTCGCCACCGCGTCCACGATCCGGCCCGCCGCCTCGTCCAGGTACGGCTCCACGAAGGCGCCCATGGTCGGCGACGCGCCCCGGGAGTCCGCCGGGATCCCGGCCCGGTACTTGCCCGTCAGCACCCCGCGGCCCAGTGGCGACGACGGCAGCAGCCCGACGCCCAGGTCCAGTGCCGCCGGCAGCACCTCCCGTTCCACGCCCCGCTGGAGCAGCGAGTACTCCATCTGGGTGGCGGCCAGCCGGGTGCGGCCCCCGCCCGGCGCCGCCAGCTGCCAGGTCGCCGCCTTCGCCAGCTGCCATCCGCTGAACTCCGACACCCCCGCATAGCGGGCCCGCCCGCTGCGCACGGCCAGGTCCAGCGCTTCGAGGGTCTCCTCCAGCGGGGTCGCCGGGTCGAAGGCGTGGACCTGCCACAGGTCCACGTAGTCGGTGCCCAGCCGGCCCAGCGAGTCGTCCAGGGCGGCCAGTAGGTGTCCGCGCGAGCCGTCGAAGCGCCGGTCCGGGTCCGCGACACTGCCCGCCTTGGTCGCGATGACCAGCTCCCGGCGCGGCACCAGCCCGCCGACGAGCTGCCCGAGCAGGTACTCCGCCTCCCCGCCCCCGTACACGTCCGCCGTGTCGACGAGGGTGCCGCCCGCGTCCCAGAAGGTCTTCAACTGCTCGGCGGCACCCGCCTCGTCCGGCCCGTCCGCCGACCGGCCCCAGGTCAGGGTGCCGAGGCCGATCCGGGACACGCGCAGGCCGGTGCGGCCGAGATGCCTCTGCTCCATGACCGCTGAGACTACTGGGGCGCTGACGCGGCGGACCCGGGCGCGCTACAGTCCCTGCTCACAGCAACGTTACTGATCGGTAAACCGATAAGGGGACGACACATGCGGCTCGGCATCAACCTCGGCTACTGGGGCGCGGGCATGGACGCGGACAACCTCGCCGTGGCTCAGGAGGCGGACCGCCTCGGCTACGACGTGTGCTGGGCCGCCGAGGCCTACGGCTCCGACGCGCCGACCGTGCTCTCCTGGGTCGCCGCCCAGACCGAGCGCATCGACGTCGGCTCCGCGATCATGCAGATCCCGGCCCGCCAGCCCACCATGACCGCCATGACCGCCGCCACCCTGGACTCCCTCACCAAGGGCCGCTTCCGGCTCGGCCTCGGCGTCTCCGGCCCGCAGGTCTCCGAAGGCTGGTACGGCGTGAAGTTCGACAAGCCCCTCGCCCGGACCCGCGAGTACGTGGAGATCGTCCGCAAGGCGATGACCCGCGAACGCCTCTCCTACGAGGGCGAGCACTGGACCCTGCCCCTGCCCGGCGGCCCGGGCAAGCCGATCAAGTTGACCGTGCACCCGGAGCGTGAGCGCATCCCGCTCTACATCGCCGCCATCGGCCCGAAGAACCTGGAGCAGACCGGCGAGATCGCCGACGGCGCCCTGCTGATCTTCCCCGCCGCCGAGCACCTGGAGGCCACCGCGCTCACCCACATCCGGGCGGGCCGCGAGAAGGCCGGGCTCAGCATGGACGGCTTCGACGTCTGCCCGACCGTGCCGCTCGCCGTCGGCGACGACGTCACCGCCCTCGCGGACATGTTCCGCCCGTACACCGCCCTGTACGTGGGCGGCATGGGCAGCCGCAAGCAGAACTTCTACAACCAGCTCGCCCAGCGCATGGGCTACGAGAAGGAGGCCGCGGAGATCCAGGACAAGTACCTGGCGGGCGACAAGGCGGGCGCCGCCGCCGCCGTCCCCCACTCCCTGATCGACTCCACCACCCTGCTCGGCTCCGTGGACCGCATCGCGGACGGCATGCGGGCCTACGCCGAGGCCGGGGTCACCACCCTCACGCTCGCCCCGGCCGGGTTCACCCTGGACGAGCGGCTCACCGCCCTGCGCGCCGGCACGGAGGCCCTGGAGCGGGCCGGCCTCGCCTGATCCCGGACCGGACGGACCGGACGGACCCGGGGACCGACCCGGGGGACGCCCGGGGTGTGGAGTCCGCGGCCGTGGTGGGGGCTCGGGGGTCTTCCCCGCCACGGCCGACACAGTCATCAACGCGCGCGGCGCCCGACGGGTTACGCCCCCGATTCACCCGTGTGCGTCGTTCATTCGGCCGAGTAGTGCGACCTATCGGTTGCCCGGCCGCCGGATCGGCCGTTGACTCGATGCATGCTCTCTGCCCGCAGCCTGTTCCAGGAGATCGTCGACGACGACGACTCCTTCCAGCTGTTCTGCTCCATCGCCGCCAGCGGGGAGGCCCAGGGCGGCTGGGAGAACGCCCGGATCGCGGCCCTGGTGCCCGACAGCATGCGCGCCCTCGCCCCCAAGATCAGCAGGCACGGGGCCGACGAGGACAAGCACGGCCGGATCTTCCGGGCACTGCTGCACAAGCGCGGCCTGCCCGCCGTCCCCGTACCGCCCGAGACCGACTACACGATGCTGCTGGAGCAGCGCGGCATCGGCCTCGCGCACACCAAGCTGCGCGCCCAGGAGCAGCTGACGGAGGAGGACGTCGTCGTCTACCTCGCGCACAGCCGGGTCACCGAACAGCGCGCAGCCGACCAGATGCAGATGCTCGTCAAGCACTTCGGCGAGCACCCCGTGGTCGGCAAGGCCATCCGCATGATCAGCCACGACGAGGACAACCACCTCTCCTACTGCCACGAGGAGCTGCTGTCCCTCGCCCGCCGTGGACACGGACGGACCATCC
The DNA here is from genome assembly GCF_042732005.1 of Streptomyces sp. NPDC059851. Lineage (NCBI taxonomy): Bacteria > Bacillati > Actinomycetota > Actinomycetes > Kitasatosporales > Streptomycetaceae > Streptomyces > Streptomyces sp. NPDC059851. The sequence continues at coordinate 59,867 of NZ_JBHWJJ010000003.1, forward strand.
AGCGGGTGCTGCGCGAGAGCGCCCTCGCCGAGATCGCCGTCCACCGGGACGTCAGCCTCGCCGTCATGGCGCACATGGGCCGACTGCTGCACTGGCCCGCCCCCAAGTCGGCCGCGCTCGCCGCCGGCATCCGGGGGACGTACGCGTACGAGCGGTTCGCCGGCTGGCACCGCATGATCAGCCTGCGCGTGCCGGAGCGGCGCAACGCCCTCGGCGGGGCGCCCGCCACGGCCCCCGAGTTCGCGTAGCGCGGCCCCGGGCTACAACCAGCCGCGGGTCTTGAACAGCCGGTGCAGGCCGAGACAGGCCGCCACCATCAGGATCAGCACCGCCGGGTAGCCCCAGCCCTGCCGCAGCTCCGGCATGTGGTCGAAGTTCATGCCGTAGACCCCCACGATCAGCGTAGGAACGGCCACTATCGCCGCCCAGGCCGAAATCTTGCGCATGTCGTCCTGCTGCCGGACGCCCATCTGCGCCAAGTGCGCCGCCAGCGCGTCCGACAGCAGCCGGTCCAGGCCCTCGACGTACTCGTTAGCCTTGGTCAGGTGGTCGGCGACGTCACGGAAGAACGGCCGGGCCCGCTCGTGCACGAAGGGCACGCTCCCCGCGGCGAGCCGGTCCATCGGCTGCAGCAGCGGACTCGTCGCCCGCCGGAACTCCAGCACCTGGCGCTTGAAGAAGTAGATCCGGGCCGCGGTGTTCCGTGCGTCCGGAGCCACCGGCGCGAACACCTCGGCCTCCAGCTCCTCCAGATCCCCCTGGAGCTCGGCCGCCACCTCGATGTAGTGGTCCACCACACCGTCGGCGACCGCGTACAACACCGCCGTCGGGCCGTGCCGCAGCACGTCCTGCTCGTGCTCCAGCCGCCGCCGCACCCCGGTGAGCGGCGCCCCCTCCCCGTGCCGGACCGTGACCACGAACGAGTCACCGATGAACACCATCACCTCGCCCGTGGCCACCGTGTCCGTGGCGTCGTCGTACACCACCTGCTTGAGGACCACGAACAGCGAGTCGTCGTACACCTCCACCTTCGGGCGCTGGTGGGCCGTCAGGGCGTCCTCCACCGCCAGCCGGTGCAGCCTGAACTCCCGACTGACGTGCTCGAACTCCTCCTCCGTCGGCTCGTACATACCGATCCAGAGGAAGGCGTCGCCCGACGCCCGTGCCTCGTCGAGGGCATCCGAGAGGTCCTCCCGGGCGGCCGCGCGGCGGCCGTTCCGGTACATCGCGCAGTCGACAATCACGCGGGGAATTGTCCCGCGCGGACGCCCCCCTCGCACCCGGGCGCCCCGCCCCGTCCTCTTCCCGCACGCCAGGGCCTACCCTTGGCGCCATGGCCACGCTGATCCTCGTACGACACGGGCGGTCCACCGCCAACACCGCAGGGCTGCTCGCCGGATGGACGCCCGGCGTGGCCCTCGACGAACGCGGTGCGGAGCAGGCCGCGGCCCTTCCCGCACGGCTCGACGCCGTGCCGATCGCCGCCGCCGTCACCAGCCCCCTCCAGCGCTGCCGGGAGACCCTCGCACCGCTGCTCGCCGCGCGCCCGGAGCTGCCGCTGCACACCGACGAGCGGATCGGCGAATGCCACTACGGCGACTGGTCCAACCGCAAACTCGCCGAACTCGCCGAAGAACCCCTGATGAAGATCGTGCAACACCACCCGTCGGCCGCGGCCTTCCCCGGCGGGGAATCGCTGCGCGCGATGCAGACGCGCGCCGTGGACGCCGTACGCGAATGGAACGCCCGCATCGAGGAGGAGCACGGCGGCGACGCCGTCTTCCTGATGTGCTCGCACGGCGACGTCATCAAGGCCCTGGTGGCGGACGCCCTCGGCATGCACCTGGACCTCTTCCAGCGCCTCCACGTCGACCCCTGCTCGGTCACCGCCGTCCGCTACACGCCCACCCGGCCCTTCCTGCTCCGGCTCGGCGACACCGGCGACTTCGGCTCGCTCGCCCCGCGCCCCGCCCGCGTACCGGACGCGGCGGCAGCCGACACGGAGACCTTCGAGGCGGCCACCGAGGACGGCGGGAACGCGGTCGTGGGCGGCGGCGCGGGAGCGGCGTGATCGAACGGCGCAGTAGGGTGGATGGGCCAACACATGGGCGCCGCCCCGCCCCTGCCGCCGAGACTTGGAGACTGGACGTGCCCCGTCAGGTGTTCCTCTACGACCCGCCGGACCGCTTCGTGGCCGGCACGGTCGGTCTGCCGGGACGCCGTACGTTCTTCCTGCAGGCCTCCGCCGGCCACCGCGTCACCAGCGTCTCCCTGGAGAAGACCCAGGTCGCGGCGCTCGCCGAGCGGATGGACGAACTGCTGGACGAGGTCGTACGGCGCACCGGCGGCAACGCCCCGGTCCCGGCCATGGCCCCCGCCGAGGCCGCGGACACGGCCCCCCTGGACGTCCCCGTCGAGGAGGAGTTCCGCGTCGGGACCATGGCGCTCGCCTGGGACGGCGAGCACCAGCGGATGATCGTCGAGGCCCAGGCGCTGGTGGAACTCGAAGCCGACTCCGAGGAGGACCTCGCCGAGGCGGAGGAGCGGCTGCTCCAGGACGAGGAGAACGGCCCGCCGATGCTGCGGGTCCGCCTCACCGGCGCCCAGGCCCGTGCCTTCGCCAAGCGGGCCCTGGACGTGGTCAACGCCGGCCGGCCGCCGTGCCCGCTGTGCAGCCTCCCGCTCGACCCCGAGGGGCACGTGTGCCCGCGCCAGAACGGCTACCGGCGCCAGGTGTGAACACCACGGGGGAGCGGGAGGTACTGCTCGCCAAGGGCGAGCTGACGGTCGTCGGCCGGATCTCCGGGGCGTCCAACGCCGTACTGCTGTGCACGGTGGAGCACGGGGGCACGAGCATCGACTGCGTGTACAAGCCGGTCAAGGGCGAGCGCCCGCTGTGGGACTTCCCCGACGGCAACCTCGCCCGCCGCGAGGTCGCCGCCTACCTGATCTCCGAGGCCACCGGTTGGGGCCTGGTGCCGCCGACGGTGCTGCGCGACGGCCCGTACGGGGAGGGCATGGTCCAGCAGTGGATCGACTCCGGCGGGGCCGCCGGGACCGGCGGGAGCGGCAGCTCCCCCGACGCCGACGGGCTACTGGCCCTCGTCGACGGCGAGGAAGCGGGGGAGGGCTGGAAGCCGGTCGCCCTCGCCGACACCGGGGAAGGCCGCACCGCACTCCTCGTCCACGCCGACGACCCGAGGCTGCGCCGCCTCGCCGTCCTCGACGCCGTGATCAACAACGGCGACCGCAAGGGCGGCCACCTGCTGGCCGCACCCGACGGCCGCCTGTACGGCATCGACCACGGCGTGACCTTCCACGTCGAGGACAAGCTCCGCACCCTGTTGTGGGGCTGGGCCGGCGAACCGCTGACGGACGAGGCCCGCGGGGTGCTGGCCGACCTGCAGCGGCAGATCGCGGCCGGGGCCCCGCTGGCCACCCGGCTGGCCGAATTGATCACACCTGCCGAGCTGGCCGCCGTACGGGCCCGCGTGGCCCGTCTGCTGCGCACGGGGGAGCACCCCAAGCCCTCCGGGCAGTGGCCGTCGATCCCCTGGCCGCCCGTCTGAACAGGCCGGACCCGGCATGCACGGAACCGACGGGACCGCAAGAGTGCCTATTCGGCCAACAGTGCGGTCCGGTTCGTTCGCGGAACAGGCGTCCGGTTAGGCTCGACACATGCATGCCTGGCCCGCTTCTGAGGTCCCCGCCCTGCCCGGCAAGGGCCGCGACCTCCAGATCCACGACACCGCGACCCAGGGGAAGATCACCCTCGACCCCGGGCCCGTCGCCCGCATCTACGTCTGCGGCATCACGCCGTACGACGCGACCCACATCGGTCACGCGGCGACCTACAACGCGTTCGACCTCGTGCAGCGCGTGTGGCTCGACACCAAGCGGCAGGTTCACTACGTGCAGAACGTCACGGACGTCGACGACCCCCTCCTGGAGCGGGCCCTGCGCGACGGCCACGACTGGACCGAGCTCGCGGAGCGCGAGACGGCACTGTTCCGCGAGGACATGACCGCCCTACGGATCCTGCCCCCACAGCACTACATCGGCGCCGTCGAAGCCATACCGGGCATCGTGCCGCTGGTGGAGCGGCTGCGGGACGCGGGCGCGGCGTACGAGCTCGACGGCGACATCTACTTCTCCGTGGAGTCCGACACGCACTTCGGCGGCGTGTCGAACCTCGACGCGCAGGCCATGCGCCTGCTGTCCGCGGAGCGCGGCGGGGACCCGGACCGCCCGGGCAAGAAGAACCCGCTGGACCCGATGCTGTGGATGGCCGCCCGCGACGGCGAGCCCAGCTGGGACGGCGCCTCCCTCGGCCGGGGCCGCCCCGGCTGGCACATCGAGTGCGTGGCCATCGCCCTGGACCACCTGGGCATGGGCTTCGACATCCAGGGCGGTGGCTCCGACCTGGCGTTCCCGCACCACGAGATGGGCGCCTCGCACGCACAGGTCCTGACCGGCGAGTTCCCGATGGCCAAGGCCTACGTCCACGCGGGCATGGTCGCCCTGCACGGCGAGAAGATGTCGAAGTCCAAGGGCAACCTGGTCTTCGTCTCCGCCCTGCGGCGGGCCGGCGTGGACCCGGCGGCGATCCGCCTGGCCCTGCTCGCGCACCACTACCGCGCGGACTGGGAGTGGACGGACGACGTCCTCCCGGAGGCGGAGGCCCGCCTGGCGCGCTGGCGCGCGGCCGTGTCCCGCCCGGACGGCCTGCCGGCCGACGCACTGGTCGAGGAGGTCCGCGAGGCCCTCGCGAACGACCTGGACGCCCCGGCCGCCCTCGCGGCCGTCGACCGCTGGGTGGAGGCCCAGAACGCCTCCGACGGCACCGACACCGCCGCGCCGGGCCTGGTCACCCGCACGGTGGACGCCCTGCTGGGCGTAGCCCTCTAACCCCCGCCCCCGCCACGGGCGGCTCGGCCCTGCCGACGCCCGGCGGGAGCGCACGCACCCGGAAGGCCGGGGCCGCCGCACCACCGGCACCCCGGCCTCCGGCCTCCCACGCCGCGGGGAGTGATGCCCCCCATCCAGCCCGCGCGGCACTTGAGCGCATCGGGGGTCCGTGGGCGGTACCCGCCGGTGGATCCAGCCCGCGCGGCACTTGAGCGCATCGGGGGTCCGAGGGGCGGAGCCCCCGGTTTCGGGAAAGGGGCGGGTAGGGGAACGGCTCCGCGCAGCGGCACAGCCCCCCGCACCGGCCCCGGGATACCCGGGGCGGCACCCCGACGGCGCCCCGCAGGGCTACGGCTGCGGCGGCTCCGCCGATCCGGGGGTGTCGTCCCCCGGATCCTGGCCGGGCCCGGCCTCCGGCTCCGGCTCCGGGTCCACGGCCCGCCGCGGCGGCCGCGTCCGCCCGGACGACGTGTCCCGCAGGTACGACCCGTCACCGCCGGCCCCGGCACCCCCCGGCTCCGCCCCGGGATCACGCCTCCGCAGGTACCGCTCGAACTCCCGCGCGATGGCGTCCCCGGACGCCTCCGGCAGGTCCGCGGTGTCCCGCGCCTCCTCCAGCGTCTGGACGTACTCCGCGACTTCGCTGTCCTCCGCGGCGAGTTGGTCGACCCCCAGCTGCCAGGCCCGCGCGTCCTCGGGGAGTTCGCCCAGCGGGATCCGCAGGTCGAGGAGGTCCTCCAGACGGTTCAGCAGGGCGAGCGTCGCCTTCGGGTTCGGCGGCTGGGACACGTAGTGGGGGACTGCCGCCCACAGGGACACGGCGGGGACCCCGGCATGGGTGCAGGCCTCCTGCAGGATGCCCACGATGCCGGTGGGGCCCTCGTACTTGGTCTCCTCCAGGTGCATCGTCCGCGCCAGGTCGGGGTCGGAGGTGACCCCGCTGACCGGCACCGGGCGGGTGTGCGGGGTGTCGCCGAGGAGTGCGCCGAGGATGACGACCATTTCGACGCCCAGTTCGTGGGCGAAGCCGAGGAGTTCGTTGCAGAACGACCGCCACCGCATCGACGGCTCGATGCCCCGTACGAGCACGAGGTCGCGCGGGTTGGCGCCGCCGATCCGTACGACGGACAGCCGCGTCGTCGGCCAGGTGATCTTCCGTACCCCGTTGTCCAGCCACACCGTCGGCCGGTTGACCTGGAAGTCGTAGTAGTCCTCGGCGTCGAGCGCCGCGAAGACCTCTCCCTTCCACTCCCGGTCCAGGTGCGCGACCGCACCGGAGGCCGCGTCACCCGCGTCGTTCCAGCCCTCGAACGCGGCCACCATGACCGGGTCGATCAGCTCGGGCACGCCCTCAAGCTCGATCACCCAGGTCTCCTTCCCAAGTTCCTTGTGTACGTGGGCCAGCCTAAGCCTTGTGGGGACGGCGGCCACAGCCCACGACAGAGGGGCGGTTCCCCTCGGAACCGCCCCTCTTCCCCACCTTGCCGGAGGCTATGCCTTGCGGCCCAGCATCTCCTCGACGCGGCTGCGGACCGCGTCGTCGTCGAGACCGCGGATGGTGACCGTGGTGCGGCGGCGCAGCACGTCGTCGACGGTCTCGGCCCACTCGAAGTCGCGGGCGTAGGCGACCTGCGCCCAGATCTCCGGGCCGTCCGGGTGGATCCGCTCGGCCAGCGCCGGGTCCTCGTTGGCCATGCGGGCGATGTCGAAGGCCAGCGAACCGTAGTGGGAGGCCAGGTGGCGGGCGGTCAGCGGGTCCATGCGGGCGCCGGGCTCGCGGTCCACCAGCAGGCGGTGCGCGACCGCGTTCGGGTTGGCGACGCCGGGCAGCGGGACACGGCGGACCAGCGACTTCACCGGTTCCATGTCATCGGTCAGCGGGCGGCCCGGGAGCTTCGCCAGCTTGTCCATGACCACCCGGCCGATGTGGCGGTAGGTGGTCCACTTGCCGCCGGCCACGGACAGCATGCCGCCGGCACCCTCGGTGACGACGGTTTCGCGCTTGGCCTTCTCGACGCCGCCGGGGCCGCCGGGCAGCACGCGCAGGCCGGCGAAGGCGTACGTCATCAGGGATCGGTCGAGGTCGGCGTCCTTCACGGAGAAGGCGGCCTCGTCCAGGATCTGCTGGATGTCCTTCTCGGTGGCGCGCACGTCCGCCGGGTCGCCCTCGTACACCTCGTCGGTGGTGCCCAGCAGCAGCTGGTCCTCCCACGGCAGGGCGAAGGTGATGCGGTACTTGTCGATCGGGGTGGCCATGGCGGCCTTCCACGGCGACTTGCGCTTCATGACGATGTGCGCGCCCTTGGACAGGCGGATCGACGGCAGCGCGTGCTTGTCCTCCATGCGCCGCAGGTGGTCCACCCACGGGCCGGTGGCGTTGAGCACGACGCGGGCGTCGACGCCGAACTCGGTGCCGTCGAGGCGGTCCTTGAGCTCGGCGCCGGAGACCCGGCCGCGCGTCGTGCGCAGGCCGGTGACTTCGGCGTGGTTGAGGACGACCGCACCGGACTCGACGGCCGCGCGGACCGTCATGACGGCGACGCGGGAGTCGTTCATCTGGTGGTCGTAGTAGACCGCGACGGCCTTGAGGTTGTCGGTCTTCAGGCCGGGGTTGTCGGCGACGGCACGGGCCGGGGATATGACCTTGCCCATGCCGTCGCCGAAGGCCGAGAGGGCGGAGTAGGCGAAGACGCCCGCGCCCAGCTTGGCCGCACCCACCGGACCGCCCTTGTAGACCGGCAGGTAGAAGGTGAGCGGGTTGACCAGGTGCGGGGCCACGTCCTTGGCCAGCACCCGCCGCTCGTGGTGGTTCTCGGCCACCAGCTTGACCGCGCCGGTCTGCAGGTAGCGCAGCCCGCCGTGGACGAGCTTGGAGGAGGCGGAGGAGGTGGCGCCGGCGAAGTCGCCGGCGTCCACCATGGCCACCCGCAGACCCGACTGCGCGGCGTGCCAGGCCACCGAGGTGCCCAGGATTCCGCCGCCGATGACCAGCAGGTCGTACGTGGCCTTCGACAGCTGCTCGCGGGTCTCGGCGCGGCCCGGGTTCGAGCCGGCGGTCGGGTGCGTTCCCAGGGCGGGGACGCTCTGCAGGGTGCTCATGTTTCTTCAGCTCCTCATCGGTTCGTCGGCTGGTGCGGTCAGCCGGCGTTTTCCTCGTCGATCCAGCCCATGGACCGCTCGACGGCCTTGAGCCAGTTCTTGTACTCGCGGTCCCGCTGCTCGGCGGGCATCCGCGGGGTCCACTCGGCCGCGCGGCGCCAGTTGGCGCGCAGGGCGTCGGTGTCCGGCCAGAAGCCGACGGCCAGGCCGGCGGCGTAGGCGGCGCCGAGGCAGGTGGTCTCGGCGACCATCGGACGGACCACGGGGGCGTCCAGGAAGTCCGAGAGCGTCTGCATCAGCAGGTTGTTGGAGGTCATGCCGCCGTCGACCTTGAGGGCCGTCAGCTCGACGCCGGAGTCCTTGGTCATGGCGTCGGTGATCTCGCGGGTCTGCCAGGCGGTGGCCTCCAGGACGGCACGGGCGATGTGCGCCTTGGTGACGTACCGGGTGAGGCCGGCGATCACACCGCGGGCGTCGGAGCGCCAGTACGGGGCGAACAGGCCGGAGAAGGCGGGCACGAAGTAGGCGCCGCCGTTGTCCTCGACGGACAGGGCCAGGGTCTCGATCTCGGCAGCGGACTTGATCAGGCCCATCTGGTCGCGCATCCACTGGACGAGCGAGCCGGTGACGGCGATGGAGCCCTCCAGGGCGTAGACCGGCTTCTGGTCGCCGATCTGGTAGCCGACCGTGGTCAGCAGGCCGCTGTAGGAGTTGATGACCTTGTCGCCGGTGTTCATCAGCATGAACGTTCCGGTGCCGTAGGTGGACTTGGCCTCGCCCTCGGCGAAGCAGGTCTGGCCGAACAGGGCGGCCTGCTGGTCGCCGAGTGCGGAGGCGACCGGGACGCCGGCGAGGACGCCGTCCTTGACGTGGCCGTAGACCTCGGCGGAGGACTTGATCTCGGGGAGGACCTTCAGCGGGACGTCCATGGACTCCGCGATGCGCTCGTCCCAGGCGAGGGTGTGCAGGTTCATGAGCATGGTGCGGGAGGCGTTGGTGACGTCGGTGACGTGAACGCCGCCCTCGGTGCCGCCGGTCAGGTTCCAGATGACCCAGGAGTCCATGGTGCCGAAGAGGATGTCGCCGGCCTCGGCGCGCTCCCGCAGGCCCTCGACGTTGTCGAGCAGCCAGCGGACCTTCGGGCCCGCGAAGTACGAGGCGAGCGGCAGGCCCGTCTCGCGGCGGAAGCGGTCCTGGCCGACGTTGCGGCCGAGCTCCTTGCACAGGGCGTCGGTGCGGGTGTCCTGCCAGACCAGCGCGTTGTGCACCGGCTCGCCGGTGTGCTTGTCCCACAGGACGGTGGTCTCGCGCTGGTTGGTGATGCCGATCGCCTTGACGTCGGCGGCGGTGATCTCGGCCTTGGCGATGGCGCCGGCGACGACCTCCTGGACGTTGGTCCAGATCTCCGTGGCGTCGTGCTCCACCCAGCCCGGCTTCGGGAAGATCTGCTCGTGCTCCTTCTGGTCGACGGCGACGATGCGGCCGTCGCGGTCGAAGACGATGCAGCGGGAGGATGTGGTGCCCTGGTCGATGGCGGCGATGAACGGGCCGGTGCTGCTGGTCATGTGGCTGCTCCTGGCAGGTCTATGAGGAGTGCGGAATCAGGTGGGCGGTGCGGATCTTACGAGCGCGGGGCCGTGCTGATCAGGCGAACGCGACGTTGTACAGACCGCCGGCGATGACGGCGCCGACGAGCGGGCCGACCACCGGGATCCAGGAGTAACCCCAGTCGGAGCCGCCCTTGTTGGGCAGCGGCAGCAGGGCGTGGACGATACGCGGACCGAGGTCGCGGACCGGGTTGATGGCGTAGCCGGTCGGGCCGCCGAGGGAGAGGCCGATGCCGACGACGACGAAGGAGGTGATCAGGACGCCGATGACGCCGAGACCCTTGCCGTCGTCCTGCAGGCCCTGGGTCAGGATCGCCAGGACCAGGACGGCCGTGCCGATGACCTCGGTGGCCAGGTTCTGGACCACGTTGCGGATCTCGGGGCCGGTGGAGAAGATCCCGAGCACCGGGCCGGCCACGTCGTGCGGGTGGGGGTCCTCCGGGCCGAGCTTGGCGTCACGGATGTGCTCCGGGTCCGCGAGGTGGACCTGGAACTGGCCGTAGTAGGTGACCCACATGAGGACCGCGCCGAGCATGGCGCCGAGGAGCTGGCCGGCGAAGTAGACGGGAGCGTCGCTCCAATCGCCGTTCTTGACTGCGAGGCCGACGGTGACCGCCGGGTTGAGGTGTGCACCGGAGAGCGGGGCGGAGACGTAGGCGGCGATCAGTACGGCGAAACCCCAGCCGAAGGTGATCGAGAGCCAGCCTGCGTTGCGGGCCTTGGAGCTCTTGAGGGTCACGGCGGCGCAGACACCACCGCCGAGCAGGGTGAGCAGGGCGGTACCGATGGTCTCGCCGAGGAAGATGTCGGAGCTGGACACCCGCGACTCCTTTGTCTTACGTCCAGGGGTGCGCGGACGCGGGGTCCCGTCCCGCGGTCCGTGCACTCGGTGAGTGGTTCACCGGTCCTTGGCCTTGCCACACCCTAGCGCGTATTGCCGGTAGGTGTTCGACAATGCCGACCGATGAACGGCAGTTTTTCGCCCAGGTGAAGAACGCGTCAAGGGTTGGCCAGGCCAATGTGTCGGATCGTTACCACGCAGTGCGATCGACCAAAACAGGCCATCCGGTGGCCGTAATGGGGCGACAAAGCAGCAGAAAGCGGCCACCAAGTGGCCGGAACCCCATGGATCGAAGGCTAGAACCGGCCCGCACCGAGGTCGCGGGAAACGGCCCGCGCGCAGTCGCGCACGGAGGCCACCAGCGCCGCACGCGGCTCGCCGGACTCCCCGCAGACCCGCTCCACCGCGCCGGCCACCGCCACCGCGCCCACCGGCATCCGGCGCCGGTCGTGGATGGGCGCGGCCACCGAGGCGATGCCCTCCCAGGTCTCCTCGACGTCCGCGGCCCACCCGCGCGCCCGAATCAGGTCCAGCAGGTCCTCGAAGCCCGCGCGGTCGGTCACCGTGCGCGGCGTGAACGCCTCCCGCTCGGCCTCCAGGGCCTCGGTGTGGGCCACCGGGTCGTACGCCGACAGGACCTTGCCCAGCGCCGTCGAGTGCAGCGGCTGCATGGCCCCCACCTCCAGCACCTGGCGACTGTCGTCGGGTCGGAAGACGTGGTGCATGATCAGCACCCCGCTCTGGTGCAGCACGCCCACGTACACGCTCTCGCCGCTCGCGCGGGCCAGGTCGTCGGTCCACACCAGCGCGCGGGCGCGCAGCTCGTGCACGTCCAGATAGCTGTTGCCGAGGCGCAGCAGCTCCGCGCCCAGCTGGTAGCGGCCGGAAGCCTGGTCCTGCTCGACGAAGCCCTCGGCCTGGAGCGTGCGCAGGATCCCGTGGGCCGTGCCCTTGGCCAGCCCCAGGGCGCTCGCGATGTCCGAGAGGCCGAGGCGGCGCTCACCGCCGGCAAGGAGCCGCAGCATCGCAGCGGCTCGTTCGAGCGACTGGATGTTCCGTGCCATGGTGCGCAGCCTCCTGCTGACGTAGTTCGACAATGCTGAACACTATCGGCCCATGTCGACCTTGCGCACGGTTGGCCATATGTTCAAGCCGAAGCCGCCCGGGCCACACCCGGCCGACCCCTACGCGCACAGGATGCAGTCCGCCACGTGGGACGCCCTCACCGGGGTTGCGAAGGCGCGGTTACCCTGACCGCGTGCACCCTTGACACAGCAAGGGTGCAAAGCCGACAGCCGTCGCATCCCAGGGAGCTCTCATGGCCTCGTTGCCGAACCCGCCCGCAGACACCCGGAACCGGGCCGATGCCCTCCGAGAGGCGCTCGCGACCCGCGTGGTCGTCGCCGACGGGGCCATGGGAACGATGCTCCAGGCCCAGGAGCCCACGCTTGAAGACTTCCAGCAGCTCGAAGGCTGCAACGAGGTCCTGAACGTCACCCGCCCCGACATCGTGCGTTCGGTGCACGAGGCCTACTTCGCGGCCGGCGTGGACTGCGTGGAGACCAACACCTTCGGCGCCAACTTCACCGCTCTGGGCGAGTACGACATCCCCGACCGGAACTTCGAGCTCTCCGAGGCCGGCGCCCGGATCGCCCGCGAGGCCGCGGACGCCTCCACCGCCTCCACCGGACAGCAGCGCTGGGTCCTGGGCTCCATGGGGCCGGGCACGAAGCTCCCCACCCTCGGCCACGTCCCCTACCAGACGATCCGCGACGCCTACCAGGTCAACGCGGAGGGCCTGCTCTCGGGCGGGGCCGACGCCCTGCTGGTGGAGACCACCCAGGACCTGCTCCAGACCAAGGCCTCCGTCATCGGCGCCCGGCGCGCCATGGACGCCCTCGGCGTGTCCGTCCCGCTGATCTGCTCCGTGACGGTGGAGACCACCGGCACCATGCTGCTGGGGTCCGAGATCGGCGCGGCGCTGACCTCGCTGGAGCCGCTGGGCATCGACATGATCGGCCTGAACTGCGCCACCGGCCCCGCCGAGATGAGCGAGCACCTGCGCTACCTGGCCCGCAACGCCCGCATCCCGCTGTCGTGCATGCCGAACGCGGGCCTGCCCGTGCTGACCAAGGACGGGGCCCACTACCCGCTGACCCCCTCCGAGCTGGCGGACGCCCAGGAGACGTTCGTGCGCGAGTACGGGCTGTCGCTGATCGGCGGCTGCTGCGGCACGACGCCCGAGCACCTGCGCCAGGTCGTCGAGCGGGTCCGCGGACTGGCCCCGGTCGCCCGTGAGCCCCGCCCCGAGCCGGGCGCCTCCTCCCTGTACCAGACGGTGCCGTTCCGGCAGGACACCTCGTACATGGCGATCGGGGAGCGGACGAACGCCAACGGGTCGAAGAAGTTCCGCGAGGCCATGCTGGACGGCCGGTGGGACGACTGCGTGGAGATGGCCCGCGATCAGATCCGCGAGGGCGCGCACATGCTGGACCTGTGCGTGGACTACGTCGGCCGAGACGGCGTGGCCGACATGGAGGAACTGGCGGGCCGGTTCGCCACCGCCTCCACGCTGCCGATCGTCCTGGACTCGACCGAGGTCGAGGTGATCCGGGCCGGGCTGGAGAAGTTGGGCGGGCGCGCGGTCATCAACTCCGTCAACTACGAGGACGGCGACGGCCCAGACTCCCGCTTCGCGAAGGTCACCCGGCTGGCCCAGGAGCACGGCGCGGCACTGATCGCGCTGACGATCGACGAGGAGGGCCAGGCCCGCACCGTCGAGCACAAGGTCGCCGTCGCCGAGCGCCTGATCGCGGACCTGACGGAGAACTGGGGCGTCAACGAGTCCGACATCCTCATCGACTGCCTCACGTTCACCATCTGCACCGGGCAGGAGGAGTCCCGCCGGGACGGCATCGCGACGATCGAGGCGATCCGCGAGCTGAAGGAGCGGCGCCCGGACGTGCAGACCACGCTCGGTCTGTCGAACATCTCCTTCGGCCTCAACCCGGCCGCCCGCATCCTGCTGAACTCCGTCTTCCTCGACGAGTGCGTCAAGGCCGGCCTGGACTCGGCGATCGTGCACGCGTCGAAGATCCTGCCGATCGCCCGCTTCGACGACGAGCAGGTCACCACCGCCCTGGACCTCATCTACGACCGCCGCAGCGAGGGCTACGACCCGCTGCAGAAGCTGATGGCCCTCTTCGAAGGCGCCACCGCCAAGTCCCTCAAGGCCGGCAAGGCCGAGGAACTGGCCGCGCTGCCGCTGGAGGAGCGGCTCCAGCGCCGCATCATCGACGGCGAGAAGAACGGCCTGGAGCAGGACCTCGACGAGGCCCTGGAGGCCCGGGCGGCCCTGGACATCGTCAACGACACCCTGCTGGAGGGCATGAAGGTCGTCGGCGAGCTGTTCGGCTCGGGCCAGATGCAACTGCCGTTCGTGCTCCAGTCGGCCGAGGTGATGAAGTCCGCGGTGGCCCACCTGGAGCCGCACATGGAGAAGTCGGACGCGGAGGGCAAGGGCACCATCGTGCTGGCGACCGTCCGCGGCGACGTCCACGACATCGGCAAGAACCTGGTCGACATCATCCTGTCGAACAACGGCTACAACGTCGTCAACATCGGCATCAAGCAGCCGGTCTCCGCGATCGTCGAGGCGGCGCAGGAGCACAACGCGGACGTCATCGGCATGTCCGGACTGCTGGTGAAGTCGACCGTGATCATGAAGGAGAACCTGGAGGAGCTCAACCAGCGCAAGCTGGCGACCCACTACCCGGTCATCCTCGGCGGCGCCGCCCTCACCCGCGCCTACGTCGAGCAGGACCTCCACGAGGTCTACGACGGCGAAGTCCGCTACGCACGCGACGCCTTCGAGGGCCTGCGCCTGATGGACGCCCTCATCGCCGTCAAGCGGGGCGTCCCCGGCGCCACCCTGCCCGAGCTCAAGCAGCGCCGGGTCCCCAAGCGGGACACCCCGCTGCCGATCGACGAGGCCGAGGAGCCCGGCGGCCGCTCCGACGTCGCCATCGACAACCCGGTGCCCGCCCCGCCGTTCTGGGGCACCCGCGTCGTCAAGGGCATCCCGCTGAAGGACTACGCCTCCTGGCTGGACGAGGGGGCGCTGTTCAAGGGCCAGTGGGGGCTGAAGCAGGCCCGCGTCGGCGGCCCCAGCTACGAGGAGCTCGTCGAGAGCGAGGGGCGGCCCCGGCTGCGCGGCCTCCTGGAGAAGCTGCACACGGAGAACCTGCTGGAGGCGGCCGTCGTCCACGGCTACTTCCCCTGCGTCTCCAAGGGCGACGACCTGATCATCCTCGACGAGCAGGGCAACGAGCGGACCCGGTTCACCTTCCCCCGCCAGCGCCGCGGCCGCCGCCTGTGCCTGGCCGACTTCTTCCGCCCGGAGGAGTCCGGCGAGACCGACGTGGTCGGCCTCCAGGTCGTCACCGTCGGCTCGAAGATCGGCGAGGCCACCGCCAGGCTGTTCGAGTCGGACTCGTACCGCGAGTACCTGGAGCTGCACGGCCTGTCCGTCCAGCTCGCCGAGGCGCTCGCCGAGTACTGGCACGCCCGGGTCCGCGCCGAACTCGGCTTCGGCGGGGAGGACCCGGCCGACGTCGAGGACATGTTCGCCCTCAAGTACCGCGGGGCCCGCTTCTCCCTGGGTTACGGCGCCTGCCCCGACCTGGAGGACCGCGCCAAGATCGCCGACCTGCTCCGGCCCGAGCGGATCGGCGTCCACCTCTCCGAGGAGTTCCAGCTCCACCCGGAGCAGTCCACCGACGCGATCGTCATCCACCACCCCGAAGCGAAGTATTTCAACGCACGCTGAGGCAGATCGACGTACACTGGTCGGTCCCAACCAGGCCGGTCGCCTGTTCCCCGGGGGTACGCCCCCGCGGGAAGAGGTGACCGGCCTTCTCGTCCCTTCCGAGAGGTGTGTGCGCATGACCAGCACCGTTCCCGTCTCCATCACCCGTACGGCCGACGGCTCGGCCCTGCAGGCGGTGCTGCTCGACATGGACGGGACGCTGGTCGACACCGAGGGCTTCTGGTGGGAGGCCGAGACGGACGTCTTCGCCGAGCTGGGCCACCGACTGGAGGAGTCCTGGCGGGACGTCGTCGTCGGCGGTCCGATGAGCCGGAGCCTGGGGTTCCTGATCGAGGCCACCGGCGTGGAGATCGACCTCGCCGAACTGAGCGTGCTGCTCAACGAGCGCTTCGAAGCCCGGATCGCCGAGCGGGTGCCGCTCATGCCGGGCGCCGAGCGGCTGCTGACCGAGCTGGCCCGGCACAACGTGCCCACGGCCCTCGTCTCCGCCTCCCACCGCCGGGTCATCGACCGGGTCCTGCGCTCCCTGGGGCCCGAGCGCTTCGCCATGACCGTGGCCGGTGACGAGGTGCCCCGCACCAAGCCGCACCCCGATCCCTACCTGCTGGCCGCCCGCACCCTCGGCGCCCACCCCTCGCGCTGCGCCGTCATCGAGGACACCGCCACCGGCGTGGCGGCCGCCGAGGCCGCCGGCTGCCGCGTCGTCGCCGTCCCCTCCGTCGGCCTGATCGCTCCCGCGCCCGGGCGGACCGTGGTCCGGTCCCTGGAGGACGTGGACCTCCCCTTCCTCCGGTCCCTCATCACCCCGATGAACTGACCGCACACGCTCCGCTCCGAGCGGGCCGGAACCGGCTCCGTCACCGGCCCGCGGGAGATCTTTCGTTCCATGGCCGGACGGCCTGAATCCCATCCATTCGGTGGCACTCGGGCCGGGTGACCTTCGTCACCCGAAACGCCCCCGACCGACCTGTCCCGGGGCTCGGCAAGCTTCCCTTGTGTCCGGATTGGTGATCTCCTGACCCCATCTGGGACACCCCCGCCATTGACAGGCAGTCCCCTCCCATCACCGTGCGATTACACCCCAAGTCCTGCCAGTTCAAGCCATGCCCTCATAGGCCACTAATGTCGTCGCGGGCACTCCGCCGCACCGCAGCAGTCCCGGACGCATACCCCTGTGTCGGAACTGTGTGGACCGATCGTCATACAACCGGCCCGATCGTTCCGCCCTGAACGGGCGACCCCCGCGAAGTGCCCTCTCCACCGCTGTGAACAAGTGCCGGTCAAGGGAGTACTTCCAGCATGAACCGCAAGACCCTGGCGCTGACGGCCGCAGCCGGCCTGCTCACCCCCGCGCTCGCCGCCTGCGGCAGCGCGACGGGCCAAGGAGCAGGAACCGGAGCGATCGTCGTCGGCACCACCGACCGGTACGAGGCGGCCGACTACGCCCCCGCACCGTTCGACCCGGCGTACGCCTACGACGCCGGCGCCTGGAACGTCCTGCGGCAGACCGTCCAGACCCTGATGCACACCCCCCGCGGCGGCGGCCAGCCCGTCCCCGAAGCGGCCTCCGACTGCCGCTTCACCGACAACGGCAACGAGAGCTACCGCTGCACCCTGCGGCCCGGCCTGAAGTTCGCCAGCGGCGAGCCGCTCACCGCCAAGGACGTGAAGTTCTCCATCGACCGCGTCCGCACCATCAACGCCGAGAACGGCCCCTCCTCGCTGCTGTCCACCATCGACACCGTCGAGGTCAAGAGCGCCGACACCGTCGTCTTCCACCTGAAGACCCCGGACGCCACCTTCCCGTACAAGCTCGCCACGCCCGCCGCGGGCATCGTCAGCGAGAAGGCCTACGACGCCAAGAAGCTCCGCGCGGGCTTCGCCGTCGACGGCTCCGGCCCCTACACGATGAAGGCCGAGGTCAAGGGCGACCACCTCGTCCGCGCCGTGTTCAGCAAGAACCCGAACTACAAGGGCGACCTGAAGCTGCAGAACGACAAGGTCGAACTGCGCACCTTCACCGACTCCGCGGCCATGGGCAAGGCGCTCACCGACGGCCGGATCCACATGGTCTCGCGCACCCTGTCGCCCGCCCAGATCACCGAGTTCTCCGCCAACCCGCCCAAGGGCGTCAAGCTCACCCAGATGCCCGGCCTGGAGATCCGCTACATCGGCTTCAACACCGACGCCCCGGCCGTCAAGGACAAGGCCGTGCGCCAGGCCCTCGCCGCCGCCGTCGACCGCAACGCGATCATCTCCAAGGTGTACGGCAAGGCCGCCCAGCCGCTCTACTCGCTGGTCCCCACCTCCGTCCCCGGCCACGTCAACTCGTTCCGCAACAAGTACGGCGAGGCCAACACCGCCAAGGCCGCCGCACTGCTGAAGGACGCCGGCATCAAAACGCCGGTCAAGCTGACGCTGAACTACACCAAGGACCACTACGGCGACGGCACGGCCACCGAGTTCGAGACCCTGAAGAACCAGCTGAACTCCACCCAGCTGTTCGACATCACCGTCCAGGGCTCCGACTGGACCGAATTCCGTCCCGCGCAGAAGAAGGGCGACTACGCCGCCTACGGGCTCGGCTGGTTCCCCGACTACGCGGACGCCGACAACTTCCTCGCTCCCTTCCTGGAGCAGGACAACTTCCTGGGCACGCCGTACGCCAACAGCACGGTGCGCACCAAGCTCATCCCCGAGTCCCGCAAGGCGGTCGACCGCAACGTCGCCGCCCCCGCGATCTCGGAGATGCAGGACATCGTCGCCGAGGACGTGCCCGTCCTGCCCCTGTGGCAGGGCAAGCAGTACGTCGCCGCACGCGACGGGATCACCGGAGTGGAGTGGTCGGTCAACGCCATCTCCGACCTCCAGCTGTGGGAGCTCGGCCGCGGTGTCAGCGGCTGAGACCACCAGCAACCGGCAGCGGGTTTCGCAGGCCGGCACAACGATTCAGCAAGACTGTGAAGGACGTTCGTGCGATGAGACGTAACCAGTGGTTGGCAGCCCCGCTCGGCGCAGCCACCGCCGCCGCGCTGCTCAGCGGTTGCGGTTCGACCGATGGCCCCGCCGCCGAGGGCGGCAAGGGCGTGGTCATGGGCATATCCGACAAGGTGAAGTCCGTGGACCCCGCCTCCGGTTACGACCCGGGCTCCTGGCTGCTCTTCAACAACGTCTTCCAGTCGCTGCTGAGCTTCCCCAAGGGCGGCACCACGCCGGAGCCCGACGCGGCCCAGGCCTGCAACTTCGAGGGCGGCGACAGCAAGGTGTACAAGTGCACCCTGCGCGCCGGACTGAAGTTCAGCAACGGCCACGCGCTCACCTCGAAGGACGTGAAGTTCTCCTTCGAGCGCACCCTGAAGATCAACGACCCGAACGGCCCCGCCGTCATGCTGTCGTCGATCGCCGGCATCGACACCCCCGACGAGAAGACCGTCGTCTTCCGCCTCAAGACCTCCGACGCGACCTTCCCCAGCAAGATCGCCTCGGGCGCGGGCTCCATCGTCGACAGCAGCGAGTACCCGGCCGACAAGCTCCGCTCCGACAACAAGGCCATCGGCTCCGGCGTCTACAAGCTGGACTCCATGAACGAGAAGAGCGCCAACTTCTCGGTCAACGAGGCCTACACCGGCAAGGCCAAGGCGAAGAACACCGGCGTCACGCTGAAGTTCTTCAACCACGACCAGGCCGCCCTGAAGAAGGTCCTGGAGAGCGGCGACGTCGACTTCGCCTTCCGCGGCCTCGCCGCCAAGGACATCGCCAGCCTGTCCTCCACCAAGACCGGCAACAACAAGGTCGAGGTCGTCCAGGGCACGGGCGCCGAGGTCCAGCACCTCGTCTTCAACATGAAGGACGAAGTCGCCGGAAAGCTCCCCGTCCGCAAGGCCATCGCCTACCTCGTGGACCGCGAGGCGCTCGTCAAGGACGTCTACGAGGGCACCGCCACTTCGCTGTACTCGGTCATCCCGGCCGGCATCGGCTCGCACACCACCGCCTTCTTCGACCGCTACGGCGGCAGCCCGCAGCCGAAGAAGGCGGAGGCCGTCCTCCGCGCGGCCGGCATCAAGGACAAGGTGAAGATCACCCTGTACTCGACGCCCGCCCGCTACGGTCCGGCAACGGACCAGGAGATGCAGCTCATCGCCAAGCAGCTCAACGACAGCGGCCTGTTCGAGGCCGAGGTCAAGTCCGTCGAGTACGAGCAGTACGAGAAGGACATCGAGGCCGGCAAGTACGGCGTCTACGTCCGCGGCTGGGTCCCCGACTTCCCGGACGCCGACAACTTCACGCAGCCGTTCTTCGGTCCGGACAACGTCCTGCGCAACAACTACGACAACAAGGAGATCACCGGGTCGATCATCCCGGCGACCGCCTCGAAGGCCGACCGCACCGCGGCCACCCCGGACTACAGCCGCCTGCAGGACATCGTCGCCGACGAGATCCCGCTCCTGCCCCTGTGGCAGAGCAAGCAGTACGCGGTGACCCGCCAGAACGTCACCGGCCTGCAGTGGTCGCTCGACGCCTCCACCGTCTTCCGCTTCTGGGAGATCGCCAAGGGCTGACACTCCGGCCCCACGGACGCGAACCGGCCCGTGCCACCTCCCACCGGGCGGCGGCACGGGCCGGTTCCGACACGCACCCAACACGCCCCGGGCCGACGGCTACTGCGCGGCCCCCGGCCGGACCAGGCCGCTCTCGTACGCGTACACGGCCGCCTGTACCCGGTCCCGTAGACCCAGCTTCGTCAACACGTGCCCCACGTGCGTCTTCACCGTGGTCTCGCTCACGAACAGGTCCGCCGCGATCTCCGCGTTCGACAGCCCCCGCGCCACCAACTTCAGCACCTCGACCTCACGCTCCGTCAGAGAACCGAGCGTGTCCGGCACCCGCTCCTCGCCCGACGGCAGGTGCTCCGCGTACTTGTCCAGCAGCCGCCGCGTGATGCTCGGCGCCAGCATCGCCTCACCCCCCGCGACCACCCGGATCGCCTGCACCAGCTCGTGGGCCGGCGCATCCTTCAACAGGAAGCCGCTCGCCCCCGCACGCAACGCCTGCACCACGTACTCGTCCAGATCGAACGTCGTCAGCACCAGCACCTTCGCCGGACCGTCCCGGCCCGGGCCGGTGATCTGCCGCGTCGCCTCCACCCCGTCCATCCGCGGCATCCGGATGTCCATCAGCACCACGTCCGGCTGCAAGGCCCGCACCTGCTCCAACGCCTGCACGCCGTCCCCGGCCTCGCCCACCACCGCCAGATCCTGTTCGGCCTCCAGGATCATCCGGAAACCGGTGCGCAGCAACGGCTGGTCGTCAACCAGGAGGACGCGGATCGCCACGGGGGACACCTCGAATTCGTCAGGCCGCTTCGGTGCGACGCCCCCCATTCTGCCCTGATCGGATGATCAGGATTCCGTCGGACGCGCCCCGCCCGCACCCGCCCCCGGCACGACCGTCAACGGATAGACCGGCGGAGTACCCCCGAACTCCGGACACACCGCCCGGTGATCGCACCACCCGCACAGCTTCGTCGGCCGCGGCCGCCAGTCACCCGTCGCCGTCGCCTCCTTGATCGCCTCCCACAGCGCCAGCAGCTTGCGTTCCACCCGCTCCAAGTCCGCCATCACCGGGTCGTACGTCAGCACGTCCCCGCTGCCCAGGTACACCAGCTGGAGCCGCCGCGGCACCACCCCCTTCAGCCGCCACACCACCAGCGCGTAGAACTTCATCTGGAACAACGCACCCTCGGCGTACTCCGGCCGCGGCGCCTTGCCCGTCTTGTAGTCGACGATCCGCACCTCACCCGTCGGCGCCACGTCCACCCGGTCGATGATCCCGCGCAGCCGCAGCCCCGACTCCAGCTCCGCCTCCACGAAGAACTCCCGCTCCACCGGCTCCAGCCGCGTCGGGTCCTCCAGCGTGAACCACCGCTCCACCAGCGCCTCGGCCTCCGACAGCCACAGCGCCAGCCCCGCCCCCCCGTCCTCCGCCGGAAACAACTCCGACAGCTCCGGCTTCGCCTCCAGCAGCCGCTCCCACTGCCCCGGCACCAGGGACCTGGCACGCGGCGCCGTCCGCTCCAGCGCCGGATGATCGAACAACCGCTCCAGCACCGCATGCACCAGCGTGCCCCGCGTCGCCGCCGCACTCGGCTTCTCCGGCAACCTGTCGATCACCCTGAACCGGTACAACAGCGGACACTGCATGAAATCGCTCGCCCGCGAGGGCGACAGCGAAACGGGTACCCCCGCGCCCGGAGCCGCATCGGCATCCGCGGCGCCGGGAAGGGAACCGGTGCTCGTCGTCATGCACGAAACCCTACGACCCGCCACGGACAGCCACCCGCATACCATCGACGCCGGGCCCCCTCGCACTGCATGATCGGAGCATCACACCGCGCTACCGCACAGCCCGGCAGCAGCCGCCGGGCAGCCCGTGAACCACACTGGGAACACCACCGGCACCCCCCCCGCCGACCGGCACCGAACGAAGGACAGCAGTGGCAGACAACGACGAGACCGGCGCACGCCCGGGCAAGCGCCCCGGACCCGGCGGCGGACTCCTCATGGGCCGCCCCTTCGGCGTACCCGTCTACGTCTCACCCAGCTGGTTCCTCGTCGCCGCCCTCATCACCTGGGTCTTCGGCGACCAGCTCGACCGCGTCCTGCCCGACCTCGGCCCCGCCCGCTACCTCGTCTCCCTCTTCTTCGCCGTCGCCTTCTACGGATCCGTCCTCGTCCACGAACTCGCCCACACCGTCGCGGCCCTCCGCTTCCGCCTCCCCGTACGGCGCATCCAGCTCCAGTTCTTCGGCGGCGTATCCGAGATCGAGAAGGAATCCGAGACCCCCGGCCGCGAATTCGTCCTCGCCTTCGTCGGCCCCCTGCTCTCCCTCCTCCTCGCCGGCGCCTTCTACCTCGGCATGAACGCCGTCGACCCCGGCACCGTCCCCGGCGTCCTCCTCGCCGGCCTCATGATCTCCAACCTGCTCGTCGCCGCCTTCAACCTCCTGCCCGGCCTCCCCCTCGACGGCGGCCGCATGCTCCGCGCCGTCATCTGGGGCATCACCGGCAAACCCATGACCGGCACCGTCGCCGCCGCCTGGGTCGGCCGCGCCCTCGCCATCGCCGTCCTCCTCGGCCTGCCGATGATCACGCACACCGGACTCCTCGGCACCCCCGGCGACGAGATCGGCGGCATGAGCACCGTCATGGACGCCCTGCTCGCCGCCATCCTCGCCGCCATCATCTGGACCGGCGCCGGCAACAGCCTCCGCATGGCGCGCCTGCGCGAACACCTCCCCGAACTACGCGCCCGCACCCTCACCCGCCGCGCCGTCCCCGTCGAGAACACCACCCCCCTCTCCGAAGCCCTCCGCCGCGCCAACGCCTACGGCGCCCGCGCCATCGTCATCGTCGACGGCCACGGCGAACCCACCGCCATCGTCCGCGAGACCGCCATCGCCTCCGTACCCGAACACCGCCGCCCCTGGGTCGCCGTCAGCACGCTCGCCCAAGACCTCACCGACGGCATGAAGGTTTCCGCGGAACTCACCGGCGAAGAACTCCTCGACCACCTCCGCGCCACCCCCGCCACCGAATACCTCGTCCTCGAAACCGACGACCAGGTCTACGGCGTCCTGTCCACCCTCGACGTCGAAAAGGCCTTCGTGAAGGCCATGGCACGGCCCCGCTCCTGAAACCAATACACTGGTCACATGTCCGAACCGACCGGTGCCGCCCGCCGTCGCGGGCCCTTCAAGGTCGGGGACCAGGTCCAGCTCACCGACCCCAAGGGACGCCACTACACGTTCACGCTCGAAGCCGGGAAGAACTTCCACACCCACAAGGGTTCCTTCCCGCACGACGAGCTGATCGGCGCTCCCGAGGGCAGTGTTGTCCGTACCACGGGGAACGTCGCGTACCTCGCGCTGCGCCCCCTGCTCCCCGACTACGTCCTGTCCATGCCCCGCGGCGCCGCCGTGGTCTACCCCAAGGACGCCGGCCAGATCCTGGCCTTCGCCGACATCTTCCCCGGCGCACGCGTCGTGGAAGCAGGGGTGGGCTCCGGCTCCCTCAGCAGCTTCCTGCTGCGCGCCATCGGCGACCAGGGCATGCTCCACAGCTACGAGCGCCGCGCGGACTTCGCCCAGATCGCCCAGGAGAACGTCGAGCGCTACTTCGGCGGCCCGCACCCCGCGTGGCAGCTCACCGTCGGCGACCTCCAGGACAACCTGTCCGACACCGACGTCGACCGCGTCATCCTCGACATGCTCGCCCCCTGGGAGTGCCTGGAGGCCGTCTCCAAGGCCCTCGTCCCCGGCGGCATCCTGTGCTGCTACGTGGCCACCACCACCCAGCTGTCCAAGACCGTCGAGTCCATCCGCGAGATCGGCTGCTTCGCCGAACCCCAGCCCTGGGAATCGATGATCCGGAACTGGCACGTCGAAGGCCTCGCCGTCCGACCCGACCACCGGATGATCGGACACACCGGCTTCCTCGTCACCGCCCGCCGCCTCGCGGACGGCGTCGAGCCCCCGATGCGCCGCCGCCGCCCCGCCAAGGGCGCCTACGGCGAGGACTACGAGGGACCCGGCAGCCAGTCCGGCGGCTCCGGCGACCGCGGCTGACCACCGGCCCCGCCGACACACAACACACAGGCGCTGCGGCGCAGTTCCCCACCACCCGCGGGAACTGCACCGCAGCGCCTTCACGTTGTCCGGGCATACCGCCCCCAGACCGCGGACCCACCCGTTCCACCCCCGTGCGAGGTGTGACACGATGCTGGCTCGCCGTCACCGCCACCGCCCGCACAGGAGACACCCCGCGTGCCGCACCGCACCGCCGCGCAGGCCCCCATCCTGGAAAACCCGGCCCACACCCACACCAAGCCCCTGCACTGGCTCGCCACCGCCTGCGCCATGGCCGCCGTCATAGCCGGCGCGGGACTCCTCCAGCCCGAGGCCACCGCCGCCGGCCCCGACGCCCCCGAGCCCGTCCCCGGCCCCGCCAGCGCCCCCCGGACCGCCGCCCCCGACCCGGCCGCCGTCACCTGGCCCCTCGACTGCAAGGGCAACCCCGTCGCCGTCACCGCCACCGCCCGGGGCGACCTCGACGGCGACCGCCGGCCCGAAACCGTCGCCGCCGTCCGCTGCGACGCCGGATCCGGCACCCCACCCCACGCCCTCTACGTACTCGCCCAGGACGCGGCACAGGACGCCCGGCCCCGGATCGTCGCCACCCTCCTCGACACCGCACGCCGCCAGACCGCCACCGACCTCACGATCCGTGACGGCATCATCACCGCGCGGCTCCTCGGCTACTCCTCACCCGAAGTCCCCCGCTACGCCCCCGACGTCGAGCAGCTCGCCAAGTGGCGTTGGAGCGGCGGAAAATTCCGCCAGGAGCTGACGGACTCGCCCGCCGGGAGTGTTTGAACCGTCACTCCGCGTCCGGGCCGAACACCTCGACCCCGTCCGAAACCCGCCTGACGTGGATGCAGTCGCCCGGGCAGTCCTTCACCGAATCCACCACGTCCTGAAGCAACGGCAGCGGAACCGGAGTGGTCGCCCCCGCCTCCACCAGCAACTCGTCCTCCGGGCTCTTCACGTACGCCAGACCGTCGATGTCCAGCTCGAACACCTCCGGCGCGTACTGCACGCAGATCCCGTCACCGGTGCACAGGTCCTGATCGATCCAGACCTCCAGCGGCTCCCCGGCCCGCCCCGCGCCGTCGGCGCCCCCACCGGTTGCCTCCTGCTGCACGGTCATATCTCCTGCCGTTCCTGCCCTGAGTGATCCGTTTCCCGCCACGTGCCGGCGGCAAGTCGCGTCCAGGCTGGCGGGTGTTGAACGCCTCGACCTTACAACCGGCTGCTTTCCGATGTTGAAGGGTGGGTATTCCCCTGGCGTGAGGGAGTACGCAAGGGTGAAGATCGGACACACCTCTACCGTCTTTGTGATCTAGGGGTTTCAATCACCACCAGCCCAGGTAGGGTCAGGAAGCGTCCAGCTCCCCTTGGAGGAGGTGAGGACCGTGGCAGCCCACGACGACGACATCAACCGCGGCATCCGGCCGGGGCGTGGGTCTGAGGACCCCGCCGGCCAGGTTGCCTATCTCGAGCAGGAAATCGCCGTCCTGCGACGTAAGCTCGCCGACTCTCCGCGACACACGAGGATTCTCGAAGAGCGGATCGTCGAGCTCCAGACAAACCTGGCCGGCGTCTCCGCACAAAACGAGCGACTGGCAAATACGCTCCGTGAGGCACGCGACCAGATCGTCGCGCTCAAGGAGGAAGTCGACCGGCTCGCCCAGCCGCCGGCCGGATTCGGTGTCTTCCTGCAGGCGAACGAGGACGGCACCGTCGACATCTTCACGGGGGGCCGCAAGCTCCGCGTGAACGTCAGCCCCAGCGTCGAACCGGACGAGCTCCGGCGCGGCCAGGAGGTCATGCTCAACGAGGCCCTCAACGTGGTCGAGGCCATGGAATTCGAGCGGGCCGGGGACATCGTCACCCTCAAGGAGATCCTCGAGGACGGCGAGCGCGCCCTGGTCATCGGGCACACCGACGAGGAAAGGGTGGTCAGGCTCGCCGAGCCGCTGCTGGACGCCACCATCCGCCCCGGCGACGCCCTCCTGCTCGAACCCCGCTCCGGCTACGTCTACGAGGTCGTCCCCAAGAGCGAGGTCGAGGAACTCGTCCTCGAAGAGGTCCCGGACATCGACTACGACAAGATCGGCGGCCTGGGCGACCAGATCGAGCTGATCCGCGACGCGGTCGAGCTCCCCTACCTCTACCCGGACCTCTTCAAGGAACACGAACTGCGGCCGCCCAAGGGCATCCTGCTCTACGGCCCGCCCGGCTGCGGCAAGACGCTCATCGCGAAGGCCGTCGCCAACTCCCTTGCCAAGAAGGTCGCCGAAGTCACCGGCCAGCCCGCCGGGAAGTCCTACTTCCTGAACATCAAGGGCCCCGAGCTCCTCAACAAGTACGTCGGCGAAACCGAGCGCCACATCCGCCTCGTCTTCCAGCGCGCCCGGGAGAAGGCCGGCGAGGGAACCCCCGTCATCGTCTTCTTCGACGAGATGGAATCCCTCTTCCGCACCCGCGGATCCGGTGTCAGCTCGGACGTCGAGAACACCATCGTCCCGCAGCTCCTCGCCGAGATCGACGGCGTCGAAGGCCTCGAAAACGTCATCGTCATCGGCGCCTCCAACCGCGAGGACATGATCGACCCGGCCATCCTGCGACCCGGCCGACTCGACGTGAAGATCAAGATCGAGCGCCCGGACGCCGAGGCCGCCAGGGACATCTTCGCGAAGTACCTCAAGGCCTCGCTGCCGCTGCACGCCGACGACCTGGCCGAGCACCAGGGCTCCTCCGAGGTCGCCGTCCACAGCATGATCCAGACCGTCGTCGAGCAGATGTACGCCGAAACCGAGGAGAACCGCTTCCTCGAGGTCACGTACGCCAACGGCGACAAGGAAGTCCTGTACTTCAAGGACTTCAACTCCGGCGCGATGATCCAGAACATCGTCGACCGGGCCAAGAAAATGGCCATCAAGGCCTTCCTCGAACACAACCAGAAGGGCCTGCGAGTCTCCCACCTGCTCCAGGCCTGCGTGGACGAGTTCAAGGAGAACGAAGACCTGCCCAACACCACCAACCCGGACGACTGGGCCCGGATCTCCGGAAAGAAGGGCGAGCGGATCGTCTTCATCCGCACCCTCGTCACCGGAAAGCAGGGCGCGGACACCGGACGCTCCATCGACACGGTGGCGAACACCGGTCAGTACCTCTGACCGGAGGGCGGCTGCGGGTGCCCCCACCGGGCACCCGCAGCCGACTGCTTTACCACCGGCATTACCGACCGCTTTTCGGCCGTGACGGGGCGGAACCAAAGAACGGAAATGATCTCCCCACCGGCGTGGAGTGGTTCTAGGCTCATCCGTACCGCCGCATCCGCAGTGCGGGGTCGGGCACCGCACACGCACCGGACCACCAGCGGTACTTGAGCGCCGCTCCCGAACGGGGGCGCCGCCGGGCAAGGAGGGCCGCATGACCGTACGGCGAGTAATGGGGATCGAGACGGAGTACGGGATCTCCGTCCCCGGTCACCCGAACGCCAATGCCATGCTCACCTCGTCCCAGATCGTCAACGCCTACGCGGCGGCGATGCACCGGGCGCGACGCGCCCGCTGGGACTTCGAGGAGGAGAACCCGCTGCGGGACGCCCGCGGCTTCGACCTCGCCCGCGAGGCCGCCGACAGCAGCCAGCTCACCGACGAGGACATCGGCCTGGCCAACGTCATCCTCACCAACGGCGCACGGCTCTACGTCGACCACGCGCACCCCGAATACAGCTCCCCGGAAGTCACCAACCCGCTCGACGCCGTCCTCTGGGACAAGGCCGGCGAGCGGATCATGGCCGAGGCGGCCGTACGCGCCGCCCAGCTCCCCGGCGCCCAGCCGATCCAGCTCTACAAGAACAACACCGACAACAAGGGCGCCTCCTACGGCACGCACGAGAACTACCTGATGAAGCGGGAGACCCCCTTCTCGGAGATCGTGCGCCACCTCACCCCCTTCTTCGTATCCCGACAGGTGATCACCGGCGCCGGCCGCGTCGGCATCGGCCAGGACGGACGCGAACACGGCTTCCAGATCAGCCAGCGCGCGGACTACTTCGAGGTCGAGGTCGGCCTGGAGACCACCCTCAAGCGGCCCATCATCAACACCCGCGACGAGCCCCACTCGGACGCGGAGAAGTACCGCCGCCTCCACGTGATCATCGGCGACGCCAACCTCTCCGAGATCTCCACCTACCTCAAGCTCGGCACCACCGCCCTCGTCCTCTCCATGATCGAGGACGGGTTCATCACCGTCGACCTGGCCGTCGACCAGCCCGTACGCACCTTGCACCAGGTCTCCCACGACCCCGACCTACGCCACCTGATCTCGCTGCGCAGCGGCCGCACCCTGACCGCCGTGCAACTGCAGATGGAGTACTTCGAGCTGGCGCGCAAGTACGTGGAGGAGCGGTTCGGGGCCGACGCGGACGAACAGACCAAGGACGTGCTCTCCCGCTGGGAGGACGTCCTGGGGCGCCTGGAGAGCGACCCGATGAGCCTCGCGGGCGAGCTGGACTGGATCGCCAAGCGGCAGATCCTGGAGGGCTACCGGCGCCGTGACGGGCTCGGCTGGGACGCCGCCCGGCTCCACCTGGTCGACCTCCAGTACGCGGACGTACGGTCCGACAAGGGCCTGTACAACCGCCTGGTGGCCCGCGGCAAGATGAAGCGGCTGGTGGACGAGTCGGCCGTGGAGCGGGCCGCCGGGAAGCCGCCGGAGGACACCCGGGCCTACTTCCGGGGCCGGTGCCTGGAGCAGTACGCGGACGACGTGGCCGCGGCCTCCTGGGACTCGGTGATCTTCGACCTGCCGGGCCGCGACTCCCTCCAGCGCGTCCCGACGCTGGAACCCCTGCGGGGTACCCGCAAGCACGTCAAGGAGCTCCTGGACCGCTGCCGGACGGCGGAGGACCTGGTGCGGGTGCTCAGCGGGAACTGAACGGCGTTCCCGGGAGGGGCCTGAAAGCTGCCTCACCCGGGAATCATGGGAACACCCGGACGTTGTCAAAGTACGGGGACGAAAGTCCGGCCCTCCTTGTAGGGTCCGAAGTAGGGTCTGATCTTGAGGGATCCCGATCCCGGGGTCCCTCGTCACGAGCGTGCGAACCGAGCGGGGTGAGGTAGACATGGCGACCAAGGACACCGGCGGCGGACAGCAGAAGGCCACTCGCTCGACCGAGGAGGTCGAGGAGCAGGCCGCGGAAGCACAGTCCGACCTCAAGGAGCGGCAGGAAAAGCTCTCCGACGACGTCGACTCCGTACTGGACGAAATCGACGATGTGCTCGAGGAAAATGCCGAGGACTTCGTTCGTAGTTTCGTACAAAAAGGCGGCGAGTAGCCTTCGAATCTAAGGTGATTCCGCCAGGGTTTGGTCCATGTCCAACGGATCAAAGTGGTGTCGCGGGTGTAACCGTGACATACCACTGAGCGGGTTTGCTGCGGATCGTAACCGAGGGGACGGCCTGCAGCCGAGGTGCCGTGAATGCGTCGCGGCGTACAGCGCGCAGCACTATCGGCGCCGCCAGGCGGCTAAAGGCAAGGCCGTCAAGGAGCGGGTAAGGAGCGGGTGGAGGTGCCGGCGGGGTGGAAGCGCTGTCGGCAGTGCGGTGAGGTCAAGCCACACAGTGAGTGGCACAAGAACGCAAGTGCATCGGATGGCTTGTCCACTCGCTGTAGGGCCTGCCGGGCCGTTCAAGGCCGGGCAGGCCACCTCAAGCGTGCGTACGGCATGACTGAGACCGAGCGCGACGAGATGATCGCTGCGCAGGGCGGGTCTGCTGTATCTGCCTGAAGGCTCCAGCGGTACATGTGGATCATTGCCACACGACGGGTAAGGTCCGTGGCGTACTTTGCTTCAACTGCAACACGGCCATCGGCAAGTTGGGAGACGATCCCGACGCCGCTCGTCGGGTCGTTTCATACCTGGAGGGACACGCGTGGAAGCCAACAATCGTGGCACAGGGCGTCTTCCGGCAGCCTTCCTGACGCCGGGGTCGTCGTCCTTCATGGACTTCTTGGGTGCGCACGCACCCGAGATGCTGCCGGGCAACCGGAAGCTTCCGGAGGGGATCGTCGAGGCGCCGCACGGCACGACCATCGTGGCCGCCACGTTCCCCGGCGGGGTCGTCCTCGCCGGTGACCGGCGCGCGACGATGGGCAACATGATCGCGCAGCGGGACATCGAGAAGGTGTTCCCGGCGGACGAGTACTCCGCGGTGGGCATCGCCGGCACCGCCGGCCTGGCCGTGGAGATGGTGAAGCTGTTCCAGCTGGAGCTGGAGCACTTCGAGAAGGTGGAGGGGGCGACCCTCTCCCTGGAGGGCAAGGCGAACCGGCTGTCGACCATGATCCGGAGCAATCTCGGGATGGCCATGCAGGGGCTCGCCGTGGTGCCGCTGTTCGCCGGCTACGACGAGGGCAAGGAGAAGGGCCGTATCTTCTCCTACGACGTGACCGGCGGCCGCTCCGAGGAGCACGGTTACGCCGCGACCGGTTCGGGTTCGATCTTCGCCCGGGGGTCGATGAAGAAGCTGTACCGCCCGGACCTGACGGAGGAGCAGGCCACCACGCTGGTCGTGCAGGCGCTGTACGACGCCGCCGACGACGACTCGGCGACCGGTGGCCCGGACCTCTACCGCAACATCTATCCGATCGTCACCGTCATCACCGACGAGGGCTTCCGGCGGCTGACCGAGGAGGAGTCCCAGGGCATCGCCCGCAAGGTCACCGACCGCCGCCTCCAGGAGCCGGACGGCCCGCGCGCCGCCCTGCTCTGATCCGTAACAGCCCCTCAGGAGCCCAGAAGAAAGGGACGGTCAGCCGGTGTCGACTCCGTTCTACGTCTCCCCGCAGCAGGCGATGGCCGACCGGGCGGAATACGCCCGCAAGGGCATCGCCCGCGGTCGCAGCCTCGTGGTGCTGCAGTATGCCGACGGCATCGTGTTCGTCGGTGAGAACCCGTCCCGTGCGCTGCACAAGTTCAGCGAGATCTACGACCGGATCGGCTTCGCGGCCGCCGGCAAGTACAACGAGTACGAGAACCTGCGGATCGGCGGTGTGCGCTACGCGGACCTGCGCGGATACACCTATGACCGCGACGATGTGACGGCCCGTGGGCTGGCGAACGTGTACGCGCAGACGCTGGGCACGATCTTCTCCAGTGCCGGTGAGAAGCCGTACGAGGTGGAGCTGGTCGTGGCCGAGGTGGGTACGACCGCCGCGGGTGACCAGATCTACCGGCTGCCGCACGACGGCTCGATCGTGGACGAGCACGGCTCGGTCGCGGTCGGCGGGAACGCCGAGCAGATCAGCAGCTTCCTCGACCAGCGCCACCGGGAGGGGATGACGCTTTCGGAGGCGCTGAAGCTGGCGGTGCAGGCGCTGTCCAGCCAGGCGAACAGTGCGGACAAGACGATTCCGGCGGAGCGGCTGGAGGTCGCGGTGCTGGACCGGACGCGGTCGCAGCAGCGGAAGTTCAAGAGGATCCGGGGCCGGCAGCTGGCGCGGCTGCTGGAGGCGGATGTTCCGGCGGCGGCGCAGGCCGACGCGGTCTCGAACGACGAGGCCCCGGAGGACGACGCCGAGTAGGCGCCGCCCCGGTTCTCGGGCGTTCCACGCCCCGGTCCTGCCTCTTCGGAGGTGGGGCCGGGGCGTTTCGGGTTTCCGCGGGGTGTCGTCAGGGGCGGGTGGTCGGCGGGGGTGCCGTGGAGGCGCGTACGACGAGCTCGACGGGGATGTCGGGGGCGGTCCAGCCGGTGCCGTCGAGGACGGCGAGGAGGGCGGCCATGCCCTGTTCTCCGACGCGTTCGGCGGGCAGGTGGACGGTGGTCAGTTCGGGCTCGACGGCGGTGGCGAGGGCGAGGTCGTCGAAGCCGGTCACGGAGAGGTCGTCGGGGACGCGCAGGCCGAGGCGGCGGGCGGCCTTGCAGGCGCCGACGGCCAGGATGTCGTCGTCGCAGACGATGGCGGTGGGCCGGTCGGCGGGGGTGGAGAGGGCGGCCTCCATGGCCGTGCAGGCCGCGGCCACGTCGAGCGGGGCCCGTACGGTGCGCAGCTCGGCGTGGGGGTCGAGGAGGCGGGCCAGGGCCTGGGCGCGGACGTCGAAGGTCCAGGTGTCGACGGCGGCGGCGAAGTGGAGGAAGCGGCGGTGGCCGAGGGCCTGGAGGTGTTCGGTGACCTGGCGCACGCCGTCGGCCATGGCGAGGTTGACGTGGGCGGCGGCGCGGCCGGAGCCGGGGGCGCTGTCGAGCATGACGAGGGGGAGTCCGTCGCCGCCGATGGCGTCGAGGGCGGCGGCGGCCATGGAGGATGCGATGACGCCGTCCAGGGCGGCGCTGGCGGAGGCGAAGGGGTTGCGGGCGGGGCCGGTGCCGTCGGGGGAGGGGTAGAGGACGACGCCGAAGCCGTGTGCGGCGGCGACGCGGGCGGCTCCGGTGTGGACGCGGGCGAAGAATTCGTTGGTGAGGGCGGGGACGACGAGGAGGGCGGTGCGGGTGCTGCCGAGGCGGAGGTTGCGGGCGGCGAGGTTGGGTCGGTAGCCGAGGTCGGTTGCGGTGGCGCGGACGAGGTCGGCGGTGCGTTCGGAGACGCGGCCGCGCCATTTGTCGCCGAGGACGAGGGAGACGGTGGCCTGGGAGACCCCGGCGGCGGTGGCGACGTCGCGGCTGGTGGGTCTCGTCACACGGTTCTCCTGTAGTGCGAGGTCGGAGGGGTGGGGCCGGTTGTTCGGCTGGACCCCCGGGCTTCGGCCATGGTACGTATGAGCCGCCTAGTTATACGTATTACCCCGGCTGGTCCGGGCAGAAGGGGGCGCCAGATGGCCGCGGGATACGCGGAGCTGCTCAGGACCAAGCACGCGGCGCGGCTGCTGGCGGGCACGCTCGTCGGCCGGCTGCCGAACGCCACGGCTGCGATCGCGATCATGCTGTTCGTCCGGGCGGAGGGCGGCAGCTACAGCCTCGCCGGTGCCCTGGCGGCCGTGTACGGCGTGGCCAACGCGGTGGGGCAGCCGCTGCTCGGTCGTGCGGTCGATCTGTACGGCCAGCCCCGGGTTCAGCTCCCGTCGGCCGTGGTGGCGGCGCTGGGCATGGCGTGGCTGGCGCTGGCGGGTACCGGCTCGGCGGCGGTCGCGTACGCCGCGATGGTGGTGGCGGGGTTCTTCTCGCCGCCGCTGGAGGGCGGGCTGCGGGCCCTGTGGCCGAGCGTGCTGGGCGGTCGGGAGGACCGGGTGCACGCCGCGTACGCGCTGGACGCGGTGGCGCAGGAGGTCATGTACACCGTCGGTCCGCTGATCGTGACGGTGTCGGTCGCGCTGTGGAGTCCGGCCGGGGCCCTGCTGGTGATCAATGCGCTGGGTGTGCTCGGTGCGCTGTCCGTGGTGGTGTCCGAGCCGTCCCGTACGTGGCGCTCGGAGCCGCGGGAGGCGCACTGGCTGGGGGCGCTGCGCTCGCCGGGGCTGCGGGCGCTGCTGGGTGCCTTCTTCTTCGTGGGCATGGCGCTCGGCTCGATCGCGGTGGCTGCGATCGCCTATTCCGATGACAACGGCGGCCAGGCGGTCTACGGGTGGCTGATGGCCGCGCTGGGGCTCGGTGCGCTGGTGGGCGGCGTGGTGTACGGGGCGCGCCAGTGGAGCGGGGCGCCGGAGCGGCGGCTGCGGCTGTTGGTGGCGCTGCTGGCGCTGGGCTACCTGCCGTTGCTGCTGGCGCCCGGTCCGGTGGCCATGACGGCGCTGACCGCCCTTGCGGGGGTGTTCCTGGCGCCGACGATCGCCTGTGCGTTCATCGTGGTGGACCGGCACGCTCCGGTGGGTACGGTCACGGAGGCGTTCTCGTGGCTGGTGACCTTCTTCGGCGTGGGTGCGGCCGCGGGTACGGCGGTGGCGGGTCCGGCGGTGGAACTGGGCGGCACGGTGTCGGGGTTCGCGGTGCCGTGTGCGGCCGGTGTGGCGGCCCTGCTGGTGCTGACGTTCACTCAGCGGGTCCTCGTGGCTCCCGGCCGGTCCCGGACCGTGACGGGCTCCGTGGCGGGTGCTGCGGAGGCGGCGGAGGGCCGGCTCGTCGGGAACTGATCGAAACGGCGTTCCCGAAGCCGGTTTCAGATGGGTGCCAAAGGCGTAATGTTCAGTCATGGACCGCCGCATTTTCGGGCTGGAGAACGAGTACGGCGTCACGTGCACGTTCAGGGGACAGCGCCGACTGTCTCCTGACGAAGTGGCGCGCTACCTCTTCCGCCGTGTCGTGTCATGGGGCCGCAGTAGCAATGTGTTCCTGCGGAACGGTGCCCGCCTGTACCTCGATGTGGGATCGCATCCGGAATATGCGACTCCCGAATGCGACAACGTGACCGAGCTCGTCACGCACGACAAGGCCGGGGAGCGCATTCTCGAAGGCTTGCTGGTCGATGCCGAACGCCGCCTGCACGAGGAGGGAATCGCGGGCGACGTCTACCTCTTCAAGAACAACACCGACTCGGCGGGAAACTCGTACGGCTGCCACGAAAACTATCTGGTGGCGCGGCACGGGGAATTCTCCCGCCTGGCGGACATCCTCATTCCGTTCCTCGTCACGCGGCAGCTGATCTGCGGGGCGGGCAAGGTGCTGCAGACGCCGCGGGGCGCGGTCTACTGCGTGAGCCAGCGTGCCGAGCACATCTGGGAGGGCGTCAGCTCCGCGACGACGCGGTCGCGGCCCATCATCAACACCCGTGACGAGCCGCACGCGGATGCGGAGCGGTACCGTCGGCTGCACGTGATCGTCGGGGATTCGAACATGTCCGAGACGACCATGCTGCTGAAGGTCGGGGCCACCGATCTGGTGCTGCGGATGATCGAGGCGGGGACGGTGATGCGGGACCTGACCCTGGAGAACCCGATCCGGGCGATCCGCGAGGTCAGCCATGACATCACCGGCCAGCGCAAGGTGCGCCTGGCGAGCGGCCGTGAGGCCTCGGCGCTGGAGATCCAGCGCGAGTACTACGACAAGGCGCTGGACTTCGCCGAGCGTCGGGGGATCCGTTCCGGCACGGTGGAGCAGGTGCTGGAGTTGTGGGGCCGGACGCTGGACGCGGTGGAGTCGCAGGACCTGGACCGGATCGCGTCCGAGATCGACTGGGTCATGAAGTACCAGCTGATCGAGCGGTACCGGGCGAAGCACGGCATGACCATGTCGAATCCGCGGGTGGCCCAGATAGACCTCGCGTACCACGACATCCACCGTCGGCGCGGGTTGTACTACCTGCTGGAGCGCAAGGGGCAGGCGGCGCGGATCTGCAACGACCTGAAGATCTTCGAGGGCAAGTCGGTGCCCCCGCAGACGACGCGGGCGCGGTTGCGGGGTGACTTCATCCGGCGGGCGCAGGAGCAGCGGCGGGACTTCACCGTGGACTGGGTGCACCTGAAGCTGAACGACCAGGCGCAGCGGACGGTGCTGTGCAAGGACCCGTTCCGGGCGGTCGACGACCGGGTGGAGAAGCTGATCGCCGGCATGTGACATCGCACTGATTGTGGCCGGGGCCTCGTACGTATCTCGTACGGGGCCCCCGCACGCCTTAGAGTGGCGACGACCGTTGCCGTCTGAGATCTGAGGAACACGTGCGCCGACTTGCCGGCCTGCTGGTCGTACCCGCTCTGCTGCTGTCCACGGCAGCCTGTGGCGACAGCGGCTCCGACTCCGCCGATAAGAAGAACGGGGTGCCCGCGATCACCGAGGGCGCCAAGTTCGGAGAGACCCCGAAGCTGTCCAAGGGCGAGGGCGACCCGCCGAAGGAGCTGAAGGTGGAGACCATCAGCGAGGGCACGGGCCCGGCGCTGAAGAAGGGCGATGTCGCCCAGGTCAACTACTACGGCCAGGTCTGGGACGGCAAGGAGCCGTTCGACCAGAGCTTCGGCAAGGGCAAGCCGTTCGAGGTCACGATCGGCGCCGGCATGGTCATCAAGGGCTGGGACCAGGGCCTGGAGGGCAAGAAGGTCGGCAGCCGTCTGGAACTGGTGATCCCGCCGGACCTGGGCTACGGAGCCAAGGGTTCCGGCGACAAGATCAAGCCGAACGCCACGCTGGTCTTCGTCGTGGACATCGTCAAGGGCACCAGCGTCCCGGTCTCCGCCACGGGCAAGGAGGTCCCGCAGGAGGACAAGGCCCTGCCCAAGATCGGCACCAACACGGACGGCAAGGAAGTCGCCGTGACCGTTCCGAAGGAGGGCGAGCCGCCGGCCAAGCTGGTCTCGAACTACGTGCTGGAGGGTGACGGCCCGGTCGTCAAGGACACCGACAGCGTCGTCGTCAAGTTCCACGGCAAGACGTGGAAGGACGACAAGACCTTCGAGAGCACCTACGCCCTCGACCAGACGGTGACCTGGCCGATGGACCAGATCTCGGTCAAGGGCCTCAAGGAGGGCCTGGTCGGCAAGAAGGCCGGCAGCCGCATCCTGCTGGTCATCCCGCCGGACCAGGGCTTCGGAGCAGAGGCCAAGGGCTCGATCCCGGCGAACTCGACGCTGGTGTTCAGCCTCGACATCCTCGCGGTGATGTAAGACTGTCCCGGTTGTCCCCCCGGCTACCGTCGGGGGGACCCGTACGTTTTTCTGAGGAGCAGTTCCGTGAGCGACAAGCTCGAGAAGCCCGAGATCGACTTCCCCGAGGGCCCCGCCCCGAAGGACCTGGAGATCGTGGACATCTGGGAGGGTGACGGCCCGGTGGCCGAGGCCGGCCAGAAGGTCTCCGTCCACTACGTCGGCGTGGCCTTCTCCACCGGCGAGGAGTTCGACGCCTCCTGGAACCGCGGCGCCCCGCTGCCGTTCATCCTGGGCATCGGCCAGGTCATCGAGGGCTGGGACAAGGGTGTCCAGGGCATGAAGGTCGGCGGCCGCCGCAAGCTGACGATCCCCGCGCACCTCGCCTACGGTGACCACAGCCCGACTCCGGCCATCCAGCCGGGCGAGACGCTGATCTTCGTCTGCGACCTGATGGGCGTCGGCTGAACCGGCCGCCCCTGACGGGCTGGAGGGCCCCTGCCGTGAGGCGGGGGCCCTCGCTTTTGCCCGGGAGCGCCGGGGCGGTACGGTCAACGGTCACGGACATGCACTGGAGAAGGGCGGAAGGGCGTCGATGGCGATTGCCAAGGCCGAGCGGCTGATGAATCTGGCGCTGTGCCTGCTGGGGACCCGCCGGCCGCTGAGCAAGCGCGAGCTGCGCGGCTCCATCGAGGCGTACATGGAAGCGGGCAACGACGAGTCCTTCAACCGGATGTTCGAGCGGGACAAGGACGATCTGCGTGAGCTCGGCCTCGTCATCGAGACGGTGGAGAACCTGGAGGGCGAGACCGGCTACCTCGCCCGCCGCGACAGCAACCGACTGCCGCCCGTTTCCCTGGACGCCGAGGAGGCCGCCGCCCTGGGCCTGGCGGCCAAGGTCTGGCAGCAGGCCCGCCTCGCCGGGGCCGCCAGCGGCGCCCTACAGAAGCTGCGGGCGGGCGGCATGCCGGAGGCGGAGGACCCGTACGGGGGCCAGCACAGCGTCATCGAGCCGCGCATCCCGGTCCACGAAGCCGCCTTCGAGCCGCTGATGCTGGCCTGCCGCGACCGCCGGCCCGTGGTCTTCGACTACCGCAAGTCCACCGCCGCCCGGCCGGAGACCCGGAGCGTGGAGCCCTGGGCCCTGGAGTGCTGGCGCGGCCACTGGTACCTGGCCGGCCACGACCGGGACCGGGGGGAGGAGCGGGTGTTCCGGCTCTCCCGGATCACCGGCAAGGTCCGCTCCCGGGCCGGCACGTACACCGCCGAGGTGCCGGACGTGGTCACCGTGCGGGAGACCGTGGCGGGCTGGGCCGGGGAGAGTGCGGACCGCACCGCCGTGATCCGGCTGAGGTCAGGCGCCGGCTACCCGCTGCGGGCCAAGGCCACCGCGTTGCGCGAGGGCGTCGCGGACGGCTGGGACGAGCTGGAGATCCCGTACGGGCACGGCTTGGACGCATGGCTCGTGGAGTTCGGGCCGGACGTCGTGGTGGTGGAGCCCACCGGCCTGCGGTCGGACGTGGTGGACCGGCTGCGCGCCGTCGCCGGGGGCTGAGGCCCTCCGGGCCCCGCACCCGGTTCCGTTCCACCGCACCGTCCGCACACCGCACCGTATCCACGACGTGCCCTGAGGGGGAGACCTACCAGCATGGCCGCCAACGCCATCGACCAGACCCGCCGGATGTTGTCCCTGGTGACCTACCTGCGCGAGCGCCCCGGGGCGCACGTCGCCGACGTCGCCCGCGCCTTCGGGATCACCGAGGACGAGCTGATCTCGGACCTCGACGTGCTGCCGATGTGCGGCACCAGCTTCCGGGGCGGTGACCTGCTCGACATCGACACCGACGGCGAGCGGATCTGGTGGCACAACGCCGACGCCTCGGGGGAGTCCACGGCCGAGCCGCTGCGCCTGGCCGCGGACGAGGCCACCGCCCTGCTGGTGGCGGCCCGCGCCGTCGCCACCCTGCCGGGGCTGCGCGAGAGCGACCGGGACGCCCTGCTGCGGGCCACCGCCAAGCTGGAGGCGGCCGCCGGGGAGGCCGCCGGGGCCAGCTCCCGGCTGTCGGTGACCTTCGAGGCCGAGGGCGGGGTCTTCGCCGACGTCGACCGTGCCATAGCCGAGCGGCGCCGCCTGTGGCTGCGCTACTACTCGCCCGCGCGGGACGAGCTCACCGAGCGCACCGTCGACCCGATCCGGCTCTTCGCGGTGGGCCACACGTACATGGAGGGGTGGTGCCACCTCTCCGAGGCGCGGCGCACCTTCCGCCTCGACCGGGTGGCCGAGATCCGACTGCTCGACGAGCGCTCCGAACCGCCCGCGATCGAGCCGCGCGACCTGTCCGTGGGGCTGGTGCAGCCGGCCGCCGAGGACCCGCAGGTCGTGGTCGAGGTGGGGCCGGCCGGCCGCTGGGTGGCCGAGTACTACCCGCACGACAGCGCCGAGGAGCTGTCCGACGGCGGCCTGCGGATCACGTTGCGCAGCCCCGACCCGGGCTCGCTGCGCCGCCTCGCGCTGCGGCTGGGTCGGGACGGCCGGATCGTGTCGCCGCCGGAGCTGGCGGAGAGCGCACGGCAGGCGGCGCGCGAGGCACTGGCCGGGTACGGGGAGCAGGGCTGAGCCCACGGCGACGGGGCCATCCGAGGGGTACGGGGCCGGCCCGGAGGCAGCTGCACGACAGCGCCCGGGTCCGGGGCGGCGCCGGCGGCACCCGGCGCGGCCGCACCGCAGGGAAGACGAACGGCTGAGGGGAGCGCCGAGGATGTCGCGAATGTCTGGGCCGTGGGGCGGGCGGCCCGCCGCAGGGCCGCCGGGACGGCCCGCCGCCGCGGGGCCGGTCACCTTCAAGGCCGCCTGCCCCGACTGCCGGGCCCGCTTCGAGCTGGACGCGGCCGCCCTGCGGCTGGTCATCGGCGGCAGCCGGCGGACCACCTTCTACTCCTTCACCTGCCCGGCGTGCGCCGCGTCCGTACGGAAGCCGGCCGGCGAGCGCATCGTGGAGCTGCTGACCGGCGGCGGCGTGAGCACCCTGCGCAGCGTCTGACGGCACCGTGGCCTACGCTCGTCCCATGCTGTGGCCGATGCTCGCAATCGCCCTGGGATTCCTCGGGCTCACCGTCCTCGCCGTCCTGGCGCTGCGCGTCTTCGTGGAGGTGCGGCGGCTGTCCGGCCAGGTCGCGCACGCCAGCCGGCGGATCGCGGACGCCTCCGGGGACCTGGAGCGCGCCGCCGAGGACCTGGCCCGGGCGGGCCGGGAGACCGTGGGCCGCTGAGCGACGCACGTCCGCCGGACGCGCCACGCGCGGCCGGCGGATATATGGAAAGTGTGGGCCGTGCCCCGTACCGTCTGACGCAGCCGCGCGCAAGGCGGGGTACGCCGGGGGATTGCCGGTCGTTAACCCCCGGGGGTTACGATCCTTGGAGCGGTCCGAGGATCACGTCCTGTGCCGTTGCCACCACAACCAGCCGTTTCGGTGAGAAGGAAGACACACATGATCGGCAATATGAAGCCCCTCGAGATCCTTCTGATCATCGCTGTCATCGTGCTCCTGTTCGGTGCGAAGAAGCTCCCCGAGATGGCCCGCTCCCTCGGCAAGTCGGCCCGGATCCTCAAGAGCGAGGCCAAGGCCATGAAGAGCGAGAGCGCCGCGGAGGACGCCGCGCGCACCGCCGACCAGGCCCCGCAGCAGGCTGCCCCGCGCACCATCAAGGCCGCCCCCGGCGACGTGACCAGCTCCCGGCCCGTGAGCGAGCCGAACCACACCACCCAGGGCTGATCCGCCGGTCACGACCCGGTCGGCACCGTGGTCGCGATCACGGGCGCGCCGGTCAACTGCAACGAGACAAGGGACGTGGGTTGCTCAAGTCCGCCCGCAAGCAGGAGAAGCAGAACAAGGACGCCGAAGGGCGGATGCCCCTTGTCGAGCACCTGCGTGAACTGAGAAACCGCCTGTTGAAGTCGGTGTTGGCGATCCTCGTGATCACCGTGGTGGCCGCCTTCTACTACAAGGACGTCATCGACTTCATGCTGAAGCCGATGCTGGACTCCGTCGGCTGCACCGACGGGGTGGTCTCGCAGCGCAACGGCCGGCCCTGCGCCGACATGACCGTGAACGGCCTCATCGCGCCGTTCTCGATCGCCCTCAAGGTCTCGCTCACCGCGGGCGTGGTCCTCTCCGCCCCGGTCTGGCTGTACCAGCTGTGGGCCTTCGTCGCGCCCGGCCTGCACAGCCACGAGAAGAAGTACGCGATGGGCTTCGTCGCGATCGGCGCGCCCCTCTTCGGTGCGGGGGCGGTGCTCGCCTACAGGCTGCTGCCGAAGACCGCCACGATCCTCCTCGACTTCACCCCCGAGCACGCGCGCAACCTGCTTCCGGTCGACGACTACCTCGACCTCGTCACGCGCATGGTCGTCGTCTTCGGCCTCGCCTTCGAGCTGCCGCTGCTGCTGATCCTGCTCAACTTCACCGGGGTCGTCACCGCGAAGCGGCTCGCCGGCTGGTGGCGCGGCATGGTCCTCGGCATCACGGTCTTCGCGGCCTTCGCCACCCCCACCGGCGATCCGCTGACGATGCTGTCCTTGGCCTCCCCGATCGTCGCCCTGTACTTCATCGCCCTCGGGATCTGCCTGGTCAACGACCGCAGGCGGCGCCGCAACAACCCCGACGCGTTGCTCTCCGACGACGAGGCCTCCGAGCTCGACCTCGCGCCCGCCCCGATCGGCGCGGTGGAAGCGGTGGCGGCCCCGGCACAGCTGCCCGAGCAGACCGACGGCGGACGCCGGCGGATCAACGGTTACGACGACGCCACCTGACGGGTACATTCCGTGCGGTGAGCGCTGAGATCACCCTCTTCGTCAATCCCACCGCAGGACGCGGCCGGGGCGCGCACGCCGCGCAGCCGGCCGCTTCCGCGTTGCGGGACGCGGGCTTCCACGTCCGCACCGTCGTCGGCACGGACGCCGAGGACGCCCTGGCCCGGCTGCGCACCGCCGTGCGCGAGGGAACCGGGGCGGTGATCGCCGTCGGTGGCGACGGCGTGGTCTCCCTGGCGCTCCAGGCCCTGGCCGGGACCCTGGTGCCGCTCGGGGTGGTCGCGGTGGGCACCGGCAACGACTTCGCCCGCGCCCTGGGCCTGCCCGTACGGGAGCCGGCACTGGCGGGCCGGCTGGCCGCCGAGGCCCTCAAGGAGAGCCGGGTGCGCGAGATCGACCTGGGGCGGGTGGCCGGGACCTGGTACGGGACCGTGCTCTGCTCCGGCTTCGACTCGCGGGTCAACGACCGGGGCAACCGGATGCGGCTGCCCGCGGGCCGCTTCAAGTACGACCTGGCGATGATCGCGGAACTGGCCGCCTTCCGGCCCTTCCCGTACCGGATCACCCTCGACGACGGACCCGTGATCGAGACCGGGGCCACCTTGGTCGCCGTCGGGAACGGGTCCTCGTACGGGGGCGGCATGCGGATCTGCGCCGACGCGGTCCCCGACGACGGGCTCTTCGACGTCGTGGTCGTCGGCGACTGCAGCCGGACCACCCTCCTGAAGGTGTTCCCGCAGGTCTACAAGGGGACGCACCTCAGCCACCCCGCGGTCACCGTCCACCGGGCCGCGAAGGTCACGCTGGAGGCCGTGGGGCTGACCGCCTACGCCGACGGGGAGCGGGTCGGGCCGCTGCCGGTGACCGCCGAGTGCGTCCCGGCGGCCGTACGGATCCTCGGCTAGCGGCACCCCGGGCCCGGGGCGCGGGCCGGGCGGGCCGAGCGGGTCCCGGCCCGACGTCCGGCGGCCCCGCGGGCCCCGGACCGGTCATAAAGATCGCGACTGTTGTCAGGGGCGGCGGGTAGGCTCGACAGCAAGATGACCGAAGAACTCTCACCCGCCGAGCGGTACGCCGCTGCCCGGATCCGCGCCGCCGAGGAGGCCACCGCCCTGGCCCCCTTCCGCGAGCTGTACGACTTCGACCTGGACGCGTACCAGGTCGACGCCTGCAAGGCATTGGAGGCCGGCAAGGGCGTGCTGGTCGCCGCCCCGACCGGCTCGGGCAAGACCATCGTCGGCGAGTTCGCCGTGCACCTGGCCCTGCGGCAGGGGCGCAAGTGCTTCTACACGACACCGATCAAGGCCCTGTCGAACCAGAAGTACGCCGACCTCGTCAGGCGCTACGGCGCCGACCGCGTCGGCCTGCTGACCGGCGACAACAGCGTCAACTCGGAGGCGCCGGTGGTCGTGATGACCACCGAGGTGCTCCGCAACATGCTGTACGCGGGTTCGCAGTCGCTGCTGGGCCTGGGTTACGTCGTGATGGACGAGGTGCACTACCTCTCCGACCGGTTCCGCGGCGCCGTATGGGAGGAAGTGATCATCCACCTCCCCGAGTCGGTGACGCTGGTGTCCCTGTCGGCCACCGTGTCCAACGCCGAGGAGTTCGGCGACTGGCTCGACACGGTCCGCGGCGACACCGAGGTGATCGTCTCCGAAGAGCGGCCCGTTCCGCTGTGGCAGCACGTCATGGCCGGCCGCCGGATACACGACCTCTTCGAGGAGGAGACCGACCACGGGGGCCGCGGCTCCGCCCGCCGCGAGGTCAACCCCGACCTGCTGCGCATGGCCCGCGAGGAGAACAGCCGCACCTACAACCCCAAGGACCGGCGCCGGGGCAAGATGGTCCGCGAGGCCGACCGCGAGCGGGAGCGGCGTTCCCGCAACCGGATCTGGACGCCGGGCCGCCCCGAGGTGATCGCCCGCCTCGACGGGGACGGGCTGCTGCCCGCCATCAACTTCATCTTCAGCCGGGCCGGCTGCGAGGCCGCCGTCCAGCAGTGCCTCTTCGCGGGCCTGCGGCTCAACGACGAGTCGGCGCGCCTGAGGGTCCGCGAAATCGTCGAGGAGCGGACCGCGTCCATTCCCGCCGAGGACCTGCACGTCCTCGGCTACTACGAGTGGCTCGAAGGCCTGGAGCGCGGGATCGCCGCGCACCACGCCGGCATGCTGCCCACCTTCAAGGAGGTCGTGGAGGAGCTCTTCGTCCGCGGCCTGGTCAAGGCCGTCTTCGCCACCGAGACCCTCGCGCTCGGCATCAACATGCCCGCGCGCACGGTGATCCTGGAGAAGCTGGTCAAGTGGAACGGCGAGCAGCACGCCGACATCACCCCCGGCGAGTACACCCAGCTCACCGGCCGGGCCGGCCGCCGCGGCATCGACGTC
Source organism: Streptomyces sp. NPDC059851 (assembly GCF_042732005.1). Classification (NCBI taxonomy): domain Bacteria; kingdom Bacillati; phylum Actinomycetota; class Actinomycetes; order Kitasatosporales; family Streptomycetaceae; genus Streptomyces; species Streptomyces sp. NPDC059851. The sequence continues at coordinate 103,479 of NZ_JBHWJJ010000003.1, forward strand.
GAGGGCCACGCCGTGGTGCTGTGGCAGCGCGGCATGGACCCGGCGGCCCTGGCCGGGCTCGCCGGCACCCGCACGTATCCGCTGCGCTCCAGCTTCAAGCCCTCGTACAACATGGCGGTCAACCTGGTGCAGCAGTTCGGGCGGCACCGCTCGCGCGAGCTGCTGGAGACCTCCTTCGCCCAGTTCCAGGCCGACCGCTCGGTCGTCGGGATCTCCCGGCAGGTCCAGCGCAACGAGGAGGGCCTCGCCGGCTACCGCGAGGGAATGACCTGCCACCTGGGGGACTTCGAGGAGTACGCGCAGCTGCGCCGCGACCTCAAGGACCGCGAGACGGAACTGGCCAAGCAGGGCGCCGCCCAGCGCCGGGCCCAGGCCGCCGCCTCCCTGGAGCGGCTCAAGCCGGGCGACGTCATCCACGTGCCCACCGGCAAGTTCGCCGGGCTCGCGCTCGTCCTCGACCCGGGCGTGCCCGCCGGGCGGGTCAACGGCCACCGCGGCCAGGAGTACGCCGAGGGCCCGCGCCCGCTGGTCCTCACCGCCGAACGGCAGGTCAAGCGGCTCGCCCCGATCGACTTCCCGGTGCCGGTGGAGGCCATCGACCGGATGCGGATCCCGCGGAGCTTCAACGCCCGCTCCCCGCAGTCCCGCCGCGACCTCGCCTCCCAACTGCGGGCCAAGGCCGGGCACATCACCCCCGAGCGGGGCCGCCGCGGCCGGGCCGCAGCGGCCGACGACCGTCAGATCGCCAGGCTGCGGGCCGAGCTGCGGGCCCATCCCTGCCACGGCTGCGACGAGCGCGAGGACCACGCCCGCTGGGCGGAGCGCTACCACCGGCTCAAGCGGGACACCCAGGCCCTGGAGCGGCGCATCGAGGGGCGGACCAACACCATCGCCCGCACCTTCGACCGCATCCACCGGCTCCTGACCGAGCTGGACTACCTGCGCGAGGACGAGGTCACCGAGCACGGCAAGCGGCTGGCGCGGCTCTACGGCGAGCTCGACCTGCTGGCTTCCGAGTGCCTGCGGGCCGGGGTCTGGGAGGGGCTGAACCCGGCCGAACTGGCCGCCTGCGTCTCCGCACTCGTCTTCGAGGCGCGGCAGTCCGACGACGCGGTCGCTCCGAAGGTGCCCGGAGGGGCGGCGAAGGCCGCGCTCGGTGAGATGGTCCGCATCTGGGGCCGGCTCGACGCACTGGAGGAGGAGCACCGCATCAACCAGGCGGAGGGCGTGGGCCAGCGCGAGCCCGACCTCGGCTTCGCGTGGGCCGCGTACGAGTGGGCCTCCGGCAAGAGCCTGGACGAGGTGCTGCGCGAGGCGGAGATGCCGGCCGGCGACTTCGTACGCTGGTGCAAGCAGGTCATCGACGTGCTCGGGCAGATCGCCGCGGCGGCGCCGGCGTCCACGGAGGGCGGCAGCGGCAGCACCGTGGCGCGCAACGCCCGCAAGGCGGTCGACGCCCTCCTGCGGGGTGTAGTGGCCTACAGTTCCGTCGGCTAGGCCCTTTTGGGGCTTCCTCCGAAGGGGGTCACGGCCGGATCTCATCTCTTGCCATGATCACCTCGGGGTGCTCCTGTGCGACGATCGGGCCATGACCGGTGGAACGGGCGAAGGTCCGAGACGCGTCGGACGGCCGCGCGCCGACCGGCTGAAGGAACGCGGCGGCCGGCCGCCGCGCGAGGAACTCCTCTGCGCGGCGGCCGAGCTGTTCACCGTACGGGGGTACGCGGCGACCACCACGCGGGCGGTGGCCGCGCGGGCCGGGATGCGCCAAGCCACGATGTACCACTACTTCGCCGGCAAGGACGAACTCCTCGCCGAACTCCTGGAGTCCACGGTCGTCCCCTCGCTGGGACTGGCCCGCCGGCTCCTCGCCGACACCGGGCGGCCCGCCGCCCAGCGGCTGTGGGAGCTGTGCCGCTCGGACGTGCTGCTGCTGTGCGGGGGGCCCTACAACCTGGGCGCGCTGTACCTGTTGCCCGAGGTGGCGGGTTCCCGGTTCACCCGCTTCCGCCGGATGCGCGGCGAACTGCGGGAGGCCTACCGGGCGTTGCTCAGCGCCACCTCCGTCGGCACCGAACTGGGCGGGGACCGGGACGCCTTGGCGCTGCGCAACGACCTGGTCTTCGGGCTGGTCGAGGGCGCCATGCTGATCCACCGCACCGATCCCGTCCGGCCGGTGGCGACCTTCGCGGAGGCCGCGGCGGACGCGGCGCTGCGGATCGCGGGCGTCGCGCGGGGACGGGACGCGGACCCGGCCCCGGCCCGGGCCGGCTCCGGGGGCCGGGGCGGGGACCCGCCGGCTGCCGGGCCTCCTGCGGCGCCGCCGACCGGGTGACTCCCCGGCACGCCTGGGCCGATGGAATGAAGATCGGGAGAATCGCCCGGGCGCGCACGGACAAGACCCTCGACCGGAATGCCGGAAAGCTACTGTTTCGGGGGGTGCTGAGGGCCGGAGTCGTCAACGACCGGGCTCGATGCCACCCCCGCTCCGCTCTCCGGCCCGGCGACTGGAGGCCGGAGCGGGGCGCCTTTCCCGTGCTGCAGGAAGGTCGACGGATGAAGCCTCAGTCACTGCGCGGATCCTGGGTCCGGACCGCCACCCTGTTCTCGGCCGGAGTGCTCGGCCTGGCGGTCAACCTCGCCCCGTCCCTGGCGGCTGCCGCCGAGGACGAGCTCCCGCGCGCGCACCCCGCATGCCCGTACGGAGTGCCGGGCCCGAACGGTGCGCTCAGCCAGGAGTTCGACCCCCGGCCGGGACGGGGGGACGGCGGCCACGACGGCCGTCCGTGCGACGACGACTGGCGGAAGAAGGTGAAGGGGGCCCAGGGCGCCCCCGGTCCTCAGGGTGCCCCCGGTCCCCAAGGGAGCCAAGGTTTCCAGGGCCTCCGGGGTGAGCCCGGCCCCCAGGGCGACCGGGGCTTCCAGGGTGACCCCGGCCCCCAAGGGACCGCCGGACCCCAGGGCGACCGGGGCTTCCAGGGCCTTCTGGGTGGGCCGGGCACGCAGGGCGAGCGTGGCTTCCAGGGCGAGCCGGGTGCGCAGGGGTTCCAGGGTGAACCGGGCCCTCAGGGCAGTCAGGGTGCCGCTGGTGCTCAGGGGAGTCAGGGCTTCCAAGGTGATCCTGGTGCGCAGGGGACTCAGGGGACTCAGGGGACTCAGGGGAGTCAGGGGTTCCAGGGGGAGCCTGGAGTGCAGGGGAGTCAGGGCTTCCAAGGGGATCCTGGTGCGCAGGGTGCGCAGGGTGCGCAGGGGGCGCAGGGGGCGCAGGGGGCGGCCGGGAGTGGGTCCGGGGCTCAGGGGACCGTCGTCTCGGTCACCTCGGCCACCGGCACCGCCGTCGCCCCCTGCCCGGCCGGCCGGTTCGCCACCGGCGGCGGCTACCAGACCACAGCCGGTGGCAACCTGGAGCCCGTCGTCACCCGCCCGGTCGGCGGTCCACCCGCCACCGGCTGGCAGGCGACCTCGGCGGACGCCCGCACCATCACCGTGTACGCCGTGTGTACCCCGTGACCGTCAGCCGCTCCCGGTGAAGTAGTTCCGTGCGGCCGCGTCCCCGGAGCCGCGGTCCTGCCCGCTCTCGAAGACGCCGTCCGGGGCCGGGCCCGGACGGCGGCCCCCACCCCCACGACAGGTACGACAGGTCGACACGATGAGCAACGTTTCCCCGACGCCCCGGTTCTCCGTCTTCACCCCCACCCACCGGCCGCGCTACCTGGACGAGTGCCTCGCCACCCTCCAGGCGCAGACCCGGACCGACTGGGAGTGGATCGTCCTGCTCAACAACGGCGCCCGCTGGCGGCCGGAGCACCCCGACGACCGCGTCCGGGTGGAGGTCTCCGACGACAGCCGCGGGGTCGGGGCGGCCAAGCGACGCGCCTGCGAGTTCGCCCGCGGGGAGGTCCTCGTCGAGCTCGACCACGACGACCTGCTCGCCCGGGATTGTCTGGCGGAACTCGCCGCGGCCTTCGACGCGCATCCCGAGGCCGTCCTCGTCTACAGCAACACCGCGCAGATCACCGAGGACGGCGGCCGCGACGAGACCCGGTTCAACGAGTCCCACGGCTGGCGGTACGAGGACGTCGTCGTCGACGGCCGCCGGCTGCTGCAGGCCGTGTCCATGGCGCCGACCCCGCACAACGTCTCGTACATCTGGTACGCCCCCAACCACGTACGGGCCTTCCGCCGGGACGCGTACGAGCAGGTCGGCGGCTACGACGCCACCCGCGCCGTGCTGGACGACCAGGACCTGATGTGCCGCCTGTTCCAGGTGGGGGAGTTCCACCACGTCCCCCGCTGCCTGTACCTCCAGCGCATGCACCCCGACAACACCCAGCGCGATTCCGAGGTCAGCGCCCACATCCAGCGGGAGACGGTGGCCCTGTACGACAAGTACGTCGAGGCCAACACGCTCGCCTGGGCCCGGCGGCGCGGGCTGCTCGCCCTGGACCTGGGGGCGGCCCACCGCAAGCCGCCCGGCTACCTGGGCGTCGACCGGCACCGGCGGGACGGCGTCGACATCGTCGCGACGCTGCCGGAGCCGCTGGACCTGGCCGACGGCTCGGTGGGCGTGGTGCGGGCGGTCGACTTCCTGGAGCACGTACCCGAGAAGATTCCGCTGATCAACGAGCTGTACCGGCTGCTCGCGCCCGGCGGCATGCTGCTGTCCCTCACTCCCAGCTCCGACGGCCGGGGCGCGTACCAGGACCCGACGCACGTCGCGTACTACAACGAGAACTCGTTCTGGTACTACACCGACGACCAGTACCGGGCCTTCGTGCCGGAGATCGAGGCCCGCTTCCAACGGTCCCGGCTCGTCACCTACTACCCGACCGACTGGCACTCGCGGAACCTGATCTCCTACGTGCAGGCCAACCTGATCGCGGTGAAGGACGGGTCCGAGCGCTGCGGGGGACCCCTGCTGGTCTGAGGTCCCCCGGCCCGGCCGCCTAGGCGGCCGGCGGCTGCCCGGCCTCCCAGGCGGTGCGGTCCTTCCAGGCGAGCAGCTCCAGGCCGGACTCGAAGCGGTGCGCGACGCCGGTCACCGGGTCGGTGAAGGCCAGGGTGCGGGCGAGGAGTTGCAGCGGCCGGCGGAAGTCGTCCGGAGCCGGATCGGTGACCACCGGGTACACCGGGTCGCCGAGGATCGGCAGGCCGAGGCCGTTCATGTGGACCCGCAGCTGGTGGGTGCGGCCGGTGTGCGGGACCAGCCGGTAGCGGCCCAGGCCGCCCGCGGTGTCGAGGAGTCCCAGCGAGGTCTCGGCGTTCGGTTCGGCGCCCGGGACCTCGCTCGCGCCGATGATCCCGCGGACCTTCTCGATCCTGCTGCGGACCGTGCGGGGCAGCTCGACCGCCGGGTCGTGGACGGCGACGGCCTCGTACTCCTTGTCCACCCGCCGCTCCTGGAAGAGGCCCTGGTACGCGCCGCGGTCCTCGGGGCGGATGCTGAACATCACCAGGCCTGCGGTCAGCCGGTCCAGGCGGTGCGCCGGGCTCAGCTCGGGCAGGTCCAGCTCGCTGCGCAGCCGGGCCAGGGCGGTCTGCACGATGTGGCTGCCGCGCGGGGTGGTCGCCAGGAAGTGCGGCTTGTCCACCACCAACAGGTGCGCGTCGCGGTACACCACGCGGATCGGGAACGGCACGGGCGGCTCGGGGTCCATGTCCCGGTGGAACCACAGGTACGCGCCCGGCTCGTACGGGTCCTGCGCGCGCAGTACCCGCCCCCCGGGGCCGAGGATCCGGCCGCCGTGCAGCAGGCGGGCCATGGATTCGGCGCCGCGGGTACCGGCGTAGCGCTCGGTGAGGTAGCTACCGAGGTCGGGCCACCTGCCGTCCCGGACGGTGGGCAGCCGGAGCCGGACCGGGTCGATGCCGTCGATCTGCGGGAGCGGCGCGGGGGGTATGCGGGTTCTGCTTCTCATCGGCTCCAGGCTAGGGCAGTCCCGGCGGGCTACGGCTGCTGCCGGGTGAAGGTGCCCAGGTGCTCCTCGTCCAGGTACTCGATGCGCATCGTGCCGTCCTTGAAGAACACCCCGGTGCGGCCGACGGCGTTCTCCCCGGCGGTCTCGAAGCTGAACGTGTCGCCGTCGTAGTGCCGCAGGGGGTAGCGCTCGGGCTCGGGGCCGAGGGAGAGGGTGAGGCCGCCGCCGGGGTTCGCCGTGACCGTCGCCCTGCCGTAGTACGGGTTGTCGTAGGTGCCGGTGTACACGCTGTCGGCGCGGGGCGGGGCGGCACCGGAGGGCGGGCGGGCGTAGTCGGTCGTGGAGCGGTTCGCCCGGTCCGCCTGCGCGTAGAGCGAGGCGAACAGGGGCAGCCAGTCGGTGGTGGGCCCGCCGTGCTCGGCGGTGTCGAAGAAGTCCTCGGCGATGGCGTCGGCGAGGCCGACCGGGGCGCCGTTGGTGAGGACGACGATCCCGAGCCGTTCCAGGGGCAGCAGGGTCACGTTGGTGTTGGCGCCGAGGGCGAAGGCGCCGGAGTGGCTGAGCCGGAGCCGTCCCGCGTCGTCGTAGGTGACGTTCCAGCCGAGCCCGTAGAACTGGGGCCGGCCGGTCGGGGTGGTGGCCTGCGCCACGACCTCGGGGAGGTGGGTGCGGGCCAGGGTCTCGGCAGGGACGATCCGCTTGCCGTCGAGGGTGCCCCCGCCGAGCTGGAGCCGCATCCAGCGGGCCAGGTCACGGGCGGTGGAGCTGACGCCGCCGGCCGGGGCCTGCGCGTCCGGGTCGCGCACGTAGCGGGGGGACCAGGTGCCGTCGGGGTTCTTGACGTGGGTGGCGGCGTGGTCGGGTGCGGTGGCGAAGGCGGAGAACTCGGTGCTGGTACGGGTCATGCCGGCGGGCTTGAACAGGGTGTCGGCGCTCAGTTTCTGCCAGCTGGTGCCGTGGGCCCGGGCGACGCCCTCGGCCGCCGCGGTGAGCCCGAAGTTGGTGTACGCGTAGCTCGCCCGGAACGGCGACAGGGGCAGCAGGCGCAGGTGGTCCAGGACGTACGCCCGGTCGTGGCCCAGGTCCTCCAGGAGGTCCCCGGCGTGGTCGGGCAGGCCGCTGCGGTGCGAGAAGAGGTCGGCCGTGGTGACGTGCCCGGTGACCCACGGGTCCTTGAGGGCGAAGCCGGGCAGCTCGGTGCGCCGGTCCCACTCGGACGGGTCCTTCATGGTGCCGGCGACGACGGTGGAGGAGACCGGCTTGGAGAGGGAGGCGATCTGGAAGACCGTGTCCGGGCCGACCGCGCCGCTCTCGCCGGTGCGCCGCACCCCGAAGCCCTTGAGGTACACCACTTCGTCGTCGTGGACGACGGCCACGGACAGGCCGGGCACTCCCGTGCTGCGCATCCCCGCCGCGATGGACCCGGGCAGGCGGTTCACCGCGGCCGCGACGTCCTGGTCCGTCAGCTGGGGTTCCGGGGGCGGCGGGGGGCTCGGGGCCGCCGCGACCGGTGCAGCAGCGGCCAGCGCCAAGGCGGCTCCCGCCGCCGCGAGCCCGAGGCGGGTACGCATAACCCACATGGTGGCGCCGGTGGGCCGGCACCGCCCGTTCGGCCCGGTGGGGGCGGATCGGGCGGGGCGGGGCGGGTCGGCCGGGTCAGGCCGCGGCTTCCTGCTCCGCGAGGATCCGCGCGTTCCACTCGCCCTTGATCGCCCGCCAGCCCTCGTCCGTCTCGCCGAGGCGCCAGTAGCCCGAGATGGACAGGCGTTCCTTCGGGATGCCCCGCTCCAGGCGCAGGTGACGGCGGAGGTCCTTGACGAAGCCCGCCTCGCCGTGGACGAAGGCGTGCACGTCGCGGGAGGGGAAGTCGAGGGACCTGACCGCCTCGACCAGGGCCTCTCCCACGGGGCGGGTCCCGCGGTGCAGCCAGACGGGGACGACGCCGTCCGGGGTCGCGATCTTCTGCTCGTCCTCCGGGCCGTCGATCTCCACCAGGGCGTGGACCCGGGCACCGACCGGCATCCGCTCCATCGTCGCGGCGATCGCCGGCAGGGCGCTCTCGTCGCCCGCGAGCAGGTGCCAGTCGGCCTCCGGGGCGGGTGCGTACGCCCCGCCCGGGCCGAGGAAGCGGACGAGCTCGCCCGGCTGGGCGCGCAGGGCCCACGGGCCGGCGAGCCCCGCGTCGCCGTGGACGACGAAGTCGATGGTGAGTTCCAGGTGCGCCGGGTCCCAGTTGCGGACCGTGTACGCGCGCTGGCGCGGCCACGCGGCGGGCGGGTACTGGGCGCGGATGCGGTCCAGGTCCCACGGGGAGGGGTAGCTGACGCCCTCCGGCGCGAACAGCAGTTTGACGTAGTGGTCCGTGAACTCGCCCGCGCTGAAACGGGCCAGTCCGGCGCCACCGAGAACCACCCGCACCATGTGCGGCGTCAGCCGCTCGGTCCGCACGACGACTGCGGTGCCGACCTTGCGGGCGCGTCCTTCTGCCACGGCGTCTCCCCTGACTCCCCTGAAACTTAGGATTACCTAAGTTAGCACCTCAGGGGAGGAGCGCGCCGCGCAGGCGCGCCACCGCGCCGCCCAGACCCCACCGGTGGGCAAGTGCATCGACGAGTTCCGGCTGCGCCGGAGCGGTCGGCAGCGCCGGGTCGAACGCGGGCAGCGGCACGTCGGTGGCCACCCGGACCACCTTGGGGGCCACGGCCAGGTACGGCCGGGACTCGGCCAGCCGCTTGCGCTGAACGGGGGTCAGTTTCGATTTCGGGTCGTCGACCGCAGCGATGATTCCGGCCAAGTTCCCGTACGTGTCGAGGAGCTTCGCCGCCGTCTTCTCGCCGATCCCCGGGACGCCGGGGAGGCCGTCGCTCGGGTCGCCGCGCAGCAGGGCGAGGTCCGCGTAGCCGGGGCCGTCCACCCCGTACTTCTCGCGCAGCCACGCCTCGTCGGCGACCTGGAGCGTCCCGACCCCCTTCAACGGGTACAGCACGCGCCGCTGCCGGGCGTCGTCGACCAGCTGGTACAGGTCCCGGTCACCGGTGACGATGTCCACCGGGCCGGCGGCCCGCGCCGTCAGGGTGCCGATCACGTCGTCCGCCTCGTACCCGGCCACCCCCACCCGGGCGATCCCGAACGCGTCCAGTGCCGCCTCGATGACGGGTACCTGCGGTGCCAGGGTGTCCGGGGTCTCCTCCACGTCCGGCGACCCGGCCGGGGTCTCCTGCGCGACCCGGTGCGCCTTGTAGGAAGGGATCAGCTCCACCCGCCAGTGCGGCCGCCAGTCGGCGTCCATGCACGCCACCAGCTCGTCCGGGCGGTGGTCCTGCACCAGCCGGGCGATGAAGTCGAGCAGCCCGCGCACCGCGTTGACCGGGGTGCCGTCCGGCGCCTTCACGGAGTCCGGTACGCCGAAGTACGCGCGGAAGTAGAGGGAGGCGGTGTCCAGCAGCATCAGCCGTCGAGTCGTCGTCACGACGACGATGATGCCGCACCCCGCCGACGCGGGAGGGTTACGGCCAGGCGGACGCAAAGTGGCCGCAGGCGCGTTCGGACATGGCGCAGGAGTTTCACCCGCGGCGTACCCCGGTCCGCCGCCGGGCGCGAAACCGGGGGCGGTTGCTGCGTAAGGTGCTTACAGCACACCTCCGTGCGACGGACGCCGACGTACGCCGACAGACCTGACAAGGGGAGGGCAGCCCCGCCATGGACGACAGGGACGGCTCGGACGACAAGGAACGGGACAAGGACGCCAAGGAACCGCTCCGGGTGGGCGTGGCCGTGCGCAAGCGGCGCCGGGCGCTCCACCTGACCCTCGCCGCCGTGTCGGCGCGCAGCGGCCTCTCGGTGCCCTTCCTGAGCCAGATAGAGAACGAGCGGGCCAGGCCCAGCATGCGCTCCCTGGAGCGGGTCGCCGACGCGCTGGAGACCACCGCCGTCGAACTGCTGGCCGCGTCCGACACCGCGCGCACCGTCGACCTCGTCCGGGCCGGGGACGACTCCGGGCTGGGCCCGGTCCCGGGCGTCCGCCCCCTCGTCCGCGGGCACCACCAGCTGCACGCCCTGGAGTTCACCGGCGACCAGGACGCCGGCCGCGAGTACCAGCACCGCAACGACGAGCTGATGTACGTCGTCTCGGGCGCCTGCCAGGTGGAGGCCGAGGGGCGGGCGTACCGGCTGGAGAGCGGCGACGCCCTGTTCCTCTCCGGCGGTGTGCGCCACCGCTGGCGAGCCGTCACCGAGGACACCCGGATCCTGGTGGTGGCGGTCGGCGAGCACATCCACGCGACGTTCGAGCCGCCCGAGCCGGGCCGCTGACCGGCGGTGCGGGTCGTCTCCCTGGTGCCCTCGCTGACCGAGGCGGTGGCCGTCACCGCCCCCGGCCTGCTGGTCGGCGTGACCGACTGGTGCACCCATCCCGCCGACCTGGGCCGGCAGGGCGCCGTGCGCATCGGCGGCACCAAGAACCCCGACGTCGCGGCCGTCACCGCGCTCCGCCCCGACCTGGTCGTCGCCAACGAGGAGGAGAACCGGGCCCCCGACCTGGCGGAGCTGCGCGCGGCCGGGCTGGAGGTGCTGGTCACCGAGGTCCGCGGGCTGCCGCAGGCCTTCGCCGAGCTGGACCGGCTGCTCGTGCGCGCCCTGGGGCTGACCCGGCCGCGCTGGCTGGACGAGGCCGAGGAAGCCTGGGCCCGGGTGGAGCCGGGGCGGGGACTGCGGGCCGTGGTACCGGTGTGGCGGCGGCCCTGGATGGTGCTGGGCCGGGACACCTTCGCCGGGGACCTGCTGGCGCGGCTCGGCGTGCACAACGTGTACGCGGGACACCCCGAGCGCTATCCGAGGGTGCCGCTTGCGGAGCTGGCGGCGGCCGACTGGGACCTGGTGGTGCTGCCGGACGAGCCGTACGCCTTCACGCGCGAGGACGGCCCGGAGGCGTTCCCGGGCCGTCCGGCCGCCCTGGTCAGCGGCCGCCACCTGACCTGGTACGGGCCCTCGCTCGCCGAGGCCCCGCAGGTGCTGGGGGCGGCGCTGGCCGCCGCTGCCCGCTAGGAGGGGGCCCGGCCGGCGGCAGGCCGGCGGGGCAGCAGCCGTCCCGTGGCCAGGCCGCGGAGGGTGTGCCCGGCGGCGAGCAGCCAGGCGGCGAGCAGGGCCGCGTACAGGGCGGCGGCCAGCCAGGCGAACGCGGTCAGGCCGGTGTGCCGGGCCAGGCCGGTGGCGCCGGTGACGCAGGTGCCGACGGGGAAGGTCAGCGCCCACCAGGTCATCGCGAAGCCCATCCCGCCCCGGGCCGCCCGGACCAGCATCGCGGCGGCCAGCGCCAGCCACAGCAGCGCGAAGCCCATCACGGGGACCCCGTAGACGACCGCGAACGCGCCGAGCGCGCCCGCGTACGGGGCTCCGGCGGCGAGGGGGGCCACATCGGCGAGCTGGTTGACGGCGGTGGTGGACTGCCCGAGCGGGCCCAGGACCAGGAACAGGGTCGGGGTCAGCAGCAGCGGCAGGGGACCGCCCGTGAGCAGCCGGCCGAAGACCAGTGGGAGCAGCAGCAGGGTCGCCAGCAGGCTGAGCCCGAACATCGCGTAGCAGGCCAGCAGCAGTGCCTCGCGGGGCTGGCCGGCCGGCAGGTGGGGGACCAGTAGGGGGCCCGTGGCCGCGGAGACCATGGGGGAGACCACGGGCAGCAGCCAGACGGGACCGGCCTGGGCGGCGTCGATCTGGTGCCGGACCACCATCAGGTAGGGCACCGCCACGGCCGTGAGCAGGCCGACCGCGGTGCCGACGGTGAACAGCGCGGCATCGGCGGCTACCGCGGCCGGCTCCCCGATCAGGTCCTTGCCGACGACCAGGGTGCCGGCGCCGACCGCCAGCAGGGCCATGGACAGGCAGCCGTAGAAGGGGGCCACGGCGGGGTCGAGGAGGTGGGCGCGGGCCTGGTCGCGGTGGTGCAGCCAGTGGCCGGCGCGGGCGGTGAGGAGAACGGCGAGGGCGACGGCGGACAGCGCCCAGACGATCTGGCAGGCCGTGCGCTGGCCGGGCAGCTGGTACGGCAGTGCGGCGCCGGCGTTGGCGACGATGGCCGTGCCCATGACGGACGCGTACCAGTTGGGGCCGAGGTGGCGCAGGGAAGGGAAGCGGGCGGGTACGGGGGTCGGGAGCACCGTGTCGGCCTTGTGGGCCGCCCGGGCGCTCCGGGAGGGGTCTTCGTGGGGTCGCACGAGGGTGGTGGCCATGGGCCCAGCGTGCTGCTGGTGCCCCGCGGGCGGCAGAGGCCGCCCGTCTATGAGGCCATAAACTGACTTTATGGGTAATGAGGAGTGGGTTCCGCTGGTGCACCGGGTACCGGATCTGGGCGCGCTGGAACTGCTGCTCGAGGTCGCCCGGGTCGGCAGCCTGAGCGGTGCGGCCAAGCGGATGGGCATCACGCAGCCCGCGGCCAGCAGCCGCATCCGGGCCATGGAGACCCGGCTCGGCGTCGCGCTGGTCGACCGCTCGCCGCGCGGGTCGACCCTCACCGCCGAGGGGGCGCTCGTCACCGACTGGGCGCGGCGGGTCGTCGAGGCGGCCGAGGCGTTCGACGCGGGCGCTCAGGCGCTGCGCGGCCAGCGGGACTCGCGGCTGCGGGTCGCCGCCAGCATGACCATCGCGGAGTACCTGCTGCCGGGCTGGCTGATCGCGCTGCGCGGCCAGCGGCCCGGCACGGCGGTGTCGCTGCACGCCGGGAACTCGGCGTTGGTGGCGCAGCGGGTGGTCGCGCACGAGGCGGACCTGGGCTTCGTGGAAGGGTCGACCGTGCCGGACGGGCTCGACTCGGTGGTGATCGCGCAGGACCGGCTGGTGGTGGCGGTCGCCCCCGGGCACGCGTGGGCGCGCCGGGCGGGCGCGGTGACCGCGGCCGAGCTGGCGTCCACCCCGCTGATCCTGCGGGAGCGGGGCTCGGGGACCCGGCAGGTGCTGGACGGGGCGCTCGCCGGGTGCGGGGGGCTGGCGGCGCCGCTGCTGGAGCTGGCGTCGACCACGGCCGTGAAGGCGGCGGCGGTGAGCGGGGCGGGGCCGTGCGTGCTGTCGGAGCTGGCGCTGGGGGACGAGCTGGCCGCGCGTCGGCTGGTCGAGGTTCCCGTGTCCGGGGCGGCGCTGGGGCGGGCGTTGCGGGCCGTGTGGCCGGCGGGGGTCATGCCGGCCGGCCCCGCCAGGGACCTGCTGTCGCTGACCCGGGTTCGGGGGTAGGGATCCTCACCGCCCTCCCGTGCGTTCCGGGTGGTTGTGGCTCGGCGGCGCGCCCCGTGGCGCGAGCGGCGGCGGGCGTGGCGTTTAGTGGTCGCGGGATGTCAGTGGCCGCGGGATGTCAGTCAGTGGCCGTGGGGGTCAGCCGCCGTGGGGGTCAGCGGCCTCGGCGGGTGGGGTCCTCGGCGTCCTGGGGCCAGCCGTAGGAGGTGCGCGGGGGTTCGGGGACGGCTCCCATGGAGGCGAGGTCACGGTCGGCGGCGCGCATCAGCTGGCCGGCCAGGTCCCGCATGGCCCGGCTCGCGGCCAGCTCGTCGCCGATGGCCGGCACTTCCACGTCCTCGGGGTTGCAGCGGGCCGAGCCGCGGCCGATGAGCGTCGTGGTTCCGGTGTCCAGGACGGCCCGGGCGCGGGTGGTGCCGCCCTCCTCGGTCAGCGAAACACCGACCTTCCATTCCGCGGTGTGTGTCATGGCGTGCCTCGTCATTCGGCGATCTCGGTCCGTTCCCACCATTCGAAGACGGGCAGCCGGCCCTGCGGACCGTCCTGCTGCCGCGCCGTGGCCCGGAAGTGCTCGTACCCTCCGCGGTGCTGGATCTTCACGTCCTCGCCGGGGGCGGGGGCCTCCACGACCCGCTCCGGCAGGTCGGCCGGTCCGCCCTCCAGGACTGCCTTGTTCGTCATGACTCCAGTCTTCCGACCCGCCGGACGCCCCGCACGTCGACGCCGTCCGGCGGGCCGGGACTGCGGTCAGCGGCCGGGCGCCGGCGTGTGCGCGGCCGCGGCGGCGACCAGGGCCCCGAGGACGCGGGTGTCCTTGTCCCGTTCGGGGTGCCACTGCACGCCGACCACCCAGCGGTCCGGGTCGGGCAGCTCGATCGCCTCGACGGTGCCGTCCATCGCGTGGGCCGAGGCGATCAGGCCGTGGCCCAGCCGGTCCACCGCCTGGTGGTGGTACGTCGGCACCTCCGCCTCCTCCGGGACCAGTTCCGCGTACCGGGTGCCGGGGACCGGGCGCACCGGGTGCCAGGACATGACGCCCGGGGCCTCCACGTGGCCCTCGATGTGCTGGACCAGCGTGCCGCCCAGTGCCACGTTCAGGGCCTGCATGCCCCGGCAGATGCCGAGCAGCGGGCGGCCCGCCGCCAGGGCGGCCCCGACGAGGGCGAGCTCCCACTCGTCCCGCTGCGTCGCGGGCGGCCCCGTACGCGGGTCGCGCGCGGCCGCGTAGTGGACCGGGTCCAGGTCGGGACCGCCGGCGACGACCAGGCCGTCCACCCGGCCCAGCACCTCCGCAGCGGTTCCGGGTTCGTCCGGCGGGAGCAGCACGGCCGCGCCGCCCGCCGCTTGGACGAGTTCGTAGTACCCGGAGGGCGTGAGGGACGTCGGGACGTCCCACACCCGGAAGCGGGTGGATTCCTCCACGTAGGTGGTGATGCCGATGAGCGGCCTGGGCACGAGTGCCACCTCCAGGGGCGGTTCGGGGGAGGGGTGGAAGGGTCGGGAAGCGGGTCGGTCAGTCCCGGGTCAGCTCCGCCTCGGCTCGGGCCAGCGCGGCGAACTCCTCCTCCGGCGCCGAGGCCACCAGGTGGTGCCGACTGTAGAACGCGAAGTAGCCGAGGGCGACGGCGTACACACCCAGGGCGATGAACGCCGCGTCCTTGTCCACCAGGAAGGTGGCGACCAGGGCCGACAGGGCGAGGAGGAAGGCCGCGGAGGAGGTCGCGATGCCGCCGGGCGTGCGGTACGGGCGCTCCAGCCCCGGTTCGCGGCGGCGCAGCACGATGTGCGACAGGGCCATCAGCGCGTACGAGATGGTCGCGCCGAACACCGCGATGTTGAGCATGCGCGGGCCGTTCCCGGTGGCCGCGGCGAGGGCGAATCCGATCGCGCCGGGGATGAGCAGGCCCAGGTACGGGGCCTTGCGGCGCGAGGTCAGGGACAGGAAGCGCGGCAGGTAGCCGGCGCGGGACAGGGCGAACAGCTGGCGTGAGCCGGCGTAGATCAAGGAGAAGAACGAGGCCACGAGCCCGGCGAGGCCCGCGTAGTTGACGAAGGTCTTGAGCCAGCCCAGGCCCGGGTCGCCCTCCAGGGCGACGACCAGCGGGTTGCCGGCGTCCTTGATGGCGTCGGCGCCGCGGGCGCCGGTCGAGGCGAGGAAGGTGACGAGGGCCAGCAGCACCAGGACGGCCATGGAGGTCGAAAGGGCGCGCGGCATCGAGCGCACCGGGTCCTTGGCCTCCTCGGCCGCCAGCGGTACGCCCTCGACGCCGAGGAAGAACCACATGCCGAAGGGGAACGCCGCCCAGATGCCCAGTAGTCCCATCGGCAGCCAGGAGTTCGCGCCGAGCGCGGTGGTGTCGACGGCGATGTCGTCGAGGCGCGCGGCGTCGAACTCGGTGAACGCGCCGACGGCGAAGACGACCAGGGCGACGACGGCTACGGCGGTGACGACGAGGGAGAAGCGCAGGGCCTCGCCGACGCCCCACAGGTGGATGCCGATGAAGACGGCGAAGCAGGCGAGGTAGACGGGCCAGCCGGAGGTGAGGCCGAAGAGGTTCAGGGACTCGACGTAGTCGCCGATGAAGATGGCGATCGCGGCCGGCGCCAGGATGTACTCGATGAGGATCGCGGTGCCGGTGAGGAAGCCGCCCCAGGGGCCGAGCGCCCGGCGGGCGAAGCCGTAGCCGCCGCCCGCCGTCGGCAGGATCGCGGACAGCTCGGCGAGGGAGAAGACGAGGCAGGCGTACATCGCGCCCATGAGGACGGTGGCCACGGCGAGTCCGCCGAAGCCGCCCTGGGCGAGTCCGACGTTCCAGCCGGAGAAGTCGCCGGAGACGACGTAGGCGACGCCGAGTCCGGTCAGCAGCAGCCAACCGGCGCTGCCGCGGCGCAAGGTGCGCCGCCGGAGGTAGTCGTCGCCGCCCTCGGGGGATCTGGGGGATTCGGGCACGGCCGTCAGCCGTGCCCCGGTGTCGTCGGCCATGTGCGTCGCTCCTGCCCGGGACAATGGTTGTGCCGCGTACCTTTGCGCCAGTCGGGCGGAGTGCGCAAGACCCCTGCGTAAAACGAGGGTTACGAAAACCTCTCGGGGGGACCTCCGGGGCGCCCCGCTCAGGCCAGGAACCCGCGCAGCAGCGCCGCCGTGCCGCAGCAGTGCTCGCGCATGACTTCGCGGGCCGCGTCGGCATTGCGCTCCAGCACCGCGTCCACGAGCGCGGCGTGCTGCGCCTGGGAGTGCTCCAGGTTGCGCACCAGCAGCGGAATGCAGTCCAGCAGTTCGTTGACGGTGGCGCGGACGGCGGCGTACTGGGCGGTCAACGTGGCCGAGCCGGCGAGCTCGCACAGGGTGAGGTGGAAGAGGGTGTCCCGGCGGCGGTAGTCGGCCAGGGGTGCGTCTTGGGTGGCCGCCAGCGCGCCGAGCAGCCGCCGGGAGTCCTCCTCGCAGAGCCCTTGGGAGGCGCACAGCCCGGCGGCCCCGACCTCCAGGACCTCGCGGAACCGCAGGACGTCCTCCAGGTCCACGCCCGCCACGCGCCGGCGCAGCTCGTCCTCCGTGCCGCCGGCCGGGGTGTCGGGGCGGGGCAACACGAACGTTCCGCCGTACCTGCCGCGCCGCGCCTCCACCAGGCCCTGCTCCTGCAGCACCTTGAGCACCTCGCGCAGGGTCACCCGGCTGATGCCCATCGCCTCAGCCAACTCCCGCTCCGGCGGGAGGCGTTCCCCGCCCGGCACCAGCCCCAGCCGGACCACCTGGAGGATCTGTTCGAGCGCCTCCTCGAAACCGTTGCCCGCCCGCACCTGCCGCAGCACGGGATTCAGCCGCGCCATCGCGCCGCCTTCGCCCGCCGAGTCGGTCATCTCCGCTCCGCCCCTTCCCAATCAATGGTTCTGTTCAATACCTTAGGCCTCCTCGGCTCACCGAAGGAGAGATCCCCGTGGTAGACCGCATGCCGCCGCTCGCGCCCGAGGAGCTCCGCGCCCTCGTTGCCGCCGGCGAGATCGACACAGTCGTCCTGGCCTTCCCCGACATGCAGGGGCGGCTCCAGGGCAAGCGGTTCGCCGCACAGTTCTTCCTCGACGAGGTCATGGAGCACGGCACGGAGGGCTGCAACTACCTCCTGGCCGTCGACACCGACATGAACACCGTCGACGGCTACGAGATGTCCTCCTGGGAGCGGGGCTACGGCGACTTCGCCATGCACCCCGACCTCGGCACCCTGCGCCGGATCCCCTGGCACCCCGGCAGCGCCCTGCTCCTCGCCGACCTGGCCTGGAACGACGGCGGGCCCGTCACCGCCGCCCCCCGGCAGATCCTGCGCCGCCAGCTGGAGCGGCTCGCCGAGCACGGCTACACGGCCATGGTCGGCACCGAGCTGGAGTTCATGGTCTTCAAGAACTCCTACGAGGAGGCCTGGGACTCCGGCTACCGCGGGCTGACCCCCGCCAACCAGTACAACATCGACTACTCCGTCCTCGGCACCGGCCGCATCGAGCCCCTGCTGCGCCGGATCCGCAACGAGATGCAGGGCGCGGGTCTGGTCGTGGAGTCCGCGAAGGGCGAGTGCAACCTCGGCCAGCACGAGATCGCCTTCCGCTACGACGAGGCACTGACGACCTGCGACCAGCACTCCGTCTACAAGACCGGGGCCAAGGAGATCGCCGCCCAGGAGGGCGTCTCGCTCACCTTCATGGCCAAGTTCGACGAGCGCGAAGGCAACTCCTGCCACATCCACCTCTCGCTCACCGACGCCGACGGACGAAACGCGATGGCCGGCGACGGACCCGGCGGGATGTCCCCCGTCATGAGGCACTTCCTGGCCGGCCAGCTCGCCGCGCTGCGCGACTTCTCCCTTCTCTACGCCCCGAACATCAATTCGTACAAGCGGTTCCGGCCGGGATCCTTCGCCCCGACCGCCGTCGCCTGGGGCATGGACAACCGCACCTGCGCCCTCCGCGTGGTCGGCCACGGGCGCTCCATGCGCTTCGAGAACCGGCTCCCCGGCGGCGACGTCAACCCCTACCTGGCCGTCGCGGGCCTGGTCGCGGCCGGCCTCCACGGCATCGAGAACGGCCTCGAACCGCCCGAGCCCTGCCCCGGCAACGCCTACACCGGCGACTACGCCCACGTCCCCGCCACCCTGCGGGACGCCGCGGAGCTGTGGGAGAACAGCGCGATCGCCAAGGCCGCCTTCGGCCCCGACGTCGTCGCCCACTACCTGAACATGGCCCGCGTCGAACTGGACGCCTACGACTCCGCCGTCACCGACTGGGAGCGCCGCCGCTCCTTCGAACGCCTCTAGTGCTCGCCCGTCCCCCGTGCACCACACGGCACCGCACCCTGATCCGAACGTCTGAGAGGCCCACGTGTCCGACGCGCTGGAAGTACTGAATCCGGCCACCGAGGAAACCGTCGCCATCGTCCCGGCCGCCACACGGGACGATGTCGACGCCGCCGTCACCCGGGCCGCCGCGTCCAACCCTGACTCGTATTCACAACACCTCCCCCACCAGGCCCTGCTTCTTCGCCTATGCGCTGATGTGGGTGAAACTGACGTCGCGGCGGT
>NZ_JBHWJJ010000003.1:122188-122633 GCF_042732005.1 Streptomyces sp. NPDC059851
CCGCGGCCCAGCGGGCCTGGGCGGCCGCCGCCCCCGCCGACCGGGCCCGGCTGCTGCGCCGCTTCGCCGCGGTCGTCGACGGGCACGTCGAGGAGCTGGCCCGCCTGGAGGTCCGGGAAGCCGGCCACACCATCGGCAACGCCCGCTGGGAGGCCGGCAACGTACGCGACCTCCTCGACTTCGCCGCCGGCGGGGTCGAGCGGCTCTCCGGCCGCCAGATCCCCGTCCCCGGCGGCATCGACGTCACCTTCCTCGAACCCCTCGGCGTCATCGGCGTCATCGCCCCGTGGAACTTCCCCATGCCGATCGCCGCCTGGGGCCTGGCCCCGGCGCTCGCCGCGGGCAACGCCGTCATCCTCAAGCCCGCCGAGACCACCCCCCTCACCGCGCTGCGCCTCGCCGAGCTCGCCCTCGAAGCCGGGATCCCCGAGCACCTCTTCCAGGT
>NZ_JBHWJJ010000004.1:0-121875 GCF_042732005.1 Streptomyces sp. NPDC059851
GGCCAGGATCCCCCTGGCCCGGACGCCCTTCCCCGTACCGACCCGGAACCCTTCAGCGTTCTGGGCCCGTCCCCTCCCGGGGGAGGTGGACGATGTTCGGGGTGCCTGTGAGGGGGTGGGTCGTGATGTGGGTGCGGACTCCGTAGACGTCGGCCAGCAGGGCCTCCGTGAGGACCTCGGCCGGGGGACCCGAGGCGGCCGTACGGCCTGCTGCCAGGACGTAGAGGCGGTCGCAGAACGCGGCGGCGAGGTTCAGGTCGTGCAGCACGAGGAGGACGGTGGCGGGCAGGGCCCGTACCAGGGCCAGGACGTCCAGCTGGTAGCGGATGTCGAGGTGGTTCGTCGGCTCGTCCAGGACGAGCAGGCCGGTGTCCTGGGCCAGGGCGCGGGCGACGAGGGCGCGCTGGCGTTCGCCGCCGGAGAGCTCGTCGAAGCGGCGGTCCGCGAAGGCGGTCGCGCCGACGGTTTCCAGGGCTTCGGCGACGCGCCGGGCGTCGTCCGGGCCGTCCTGCTCCCAGAACCGCTTGTGCGGGCTGCGGCCCATGGCGACGACCTCGCGTACGGTCAGCCCGAGCATGCCCGTGGCATCCTGCGGGACGACCGCGGTGCGGCGGGCCCGGTCCTTGACGCCGAGCGTCGCCGCGTCCGCGCCGTCCATCAGGACGCGACCGCCCGTGGGCCGCAGGGTGCCGTACACGCAGCGCAGCAGTGTGGTCTTGCCGCTGCCGTTGGGGCCCACCACGCCGACGGTTTCACCGGGCCGGGCGGTGAGGTCGACCCCGTCGAGCAGGGTGTGTCCACCGGTCGTGTAACGCACGCCTTCCACGATGAGTTCCAGAGGGTGCGCCCCGTTCGCCCCGGTCGTGGTCATGCCAGCGCCCCCTCGGTGCGCGTGGAGCGCCTCAGCATCCACAGGAAGAACGGTCCGCCGGCCAGCGCGGTGACCACGCCGACCGGTATCTCCTCGGGCGCCGCGGCCGTACGCGCGACCAGGTCGGCCAGGAGCAGGAACACCGCCCCGCCCAGGGCGGCGACCGGCAGCAGGGCCCGGTGGCCGGCCCCGACGACCATGCGGGCGGCGTGCGGAACCATCAGCCCCACGAAGCCGATCGCCCCGCTGTACGCCACGAGCACCCCGATGACGAGGGACACGAGGACGAAGACCGCGGCGCGGAAGCGGCCCGCGTCCAGCCCCAGGGTGTGCGCGCCCTCCTCCCCGGCCAGGAGCAGGTCGAGCGGCCGGGCGAGAGCGGTCAGCAGGGCGGTACCGGCGAGCAGCACCGCGGCGGGCAGGGCCATTTCGTCGGGGCGGGCGCCGCCGAGGCCGCCCAGCGTCCATAAGAGCACGGACCGTACCTGGTCGGGGCGGGCGGCGAGCACCAGCACCAGGCTGGTGAGCGCCGAGAGGATGTACTGGACGGCGACGCCGGCGAGGACCAGCCGCCCCGTGGTCATGGTTCCGCCTCGCCGGGCCATCGCATACACGGCGACGAGCGCGCACATCGATCCGGCGAACGCGGCCGCGGGCACCCCCGCCCCACCCGCGGCGCCCGCCGTCCCGGCTCCCGCCCCGAGGACGATGACCAGGACGGCGCCGGCCGAAGCGCCAGAGGAGGCGCCGAGCAGGAACGGATCGGCGAGCTGGTTGCGCACGAGGGCCTGCAGGACCGTGCCGGCCACCGCGAGCCCGCCTCCGACGACGGCGCCGAGGAGCACCCGCGGCATCCGCACGTCCCACACGATGGAGGCGAACGCCCCGCCGCCCGGCCCCGGTCCGCGGAGCACGAGGTCGAGTACCTGGCCGGGAGCGATCCGGACCGGCCCCAGGGCGAGCCCCGCCACGGCGGACGCGAGGAGTGCGGCGGCGAGGAGGAGCAGGACCAGGGCGACGGGCGGGCGCGCGCCGCGGCGGGTCCCCCTCGTCCCGGGCCGGGTCACGGGGCGTCGGGGTGGAGCTGGCGTCCCAGTGCCTCGACGGCGTCGGCGACGCGCACGCCGAGGACGGCCGAGGACAGCGGCAGCACCGCGAACCGCCGGTTCTTGACCGCGGGAACCTCCGCGAGCGCCGGATCGTTCAACAGGCGCTGCTTCTTGGCTTCGACGGTGGTGCCGCCGTAGTCGTAGATGAGGACGACCTCGGGCTTGCGCTCGATGACCTTCTCCCACGACACGTCGCCGAAGGTGTCCTTGAGGTCGGCGAAGGTGTTCGTCCCGCCCGCGAGGGAGACGATCTCGTTGCCGATGCCGTGGCCGCCCGAGGTGAAGGCACTGTCCTCGCCTGAGTCGTAGACGAAGACGGTGGGCCGGGCCCGGTCCTTCACCCGGTCGGTGACGGCTCCGATACGGCGCTGCTCCTCCGCAATGAGCCGTTCGCCCCGCTCGGGGACGCCGAAGGTGCGGGCGAGCTCGGTGATCTCGGTCTTCAGCTGGTCCAGGCCCACCGGACCACCGGTGCAGTACTCCACGTTGAGCCGGGTGTTGATGCCCGCCTTGGCGAGCGTCTCGCGGTCGCGTCCCTGCGCCTTGTCGAAGGCGCTGGTGTAACCGCCGTAGACGAAGTCCGGGTTGGCACCGAGGAGCACCTCCTTGGACGGGTACTCCTCGGCCAGCACCTTGATCCGGTCGTACGCGGGCCGGTAGGCGGGCAGCACGGCGTCGTCGAGGTAGGCGGTGCCCGCCATCCGGTCCTGCAGGCCGAGGGCGAGCAGCAGTTCCGTGGCGTGCTGGTTCATGGTGACGGCCCGCTGCGGCGGGGCCTGGTAGGTGCTGCTGACCCCGCAGTTCGTGGCGGTGTACGGGAACCCGGGCGCGGCGGCCTCCCCCGCGGCCGTACCCGGCCCCGGCCCGCCGGGCCCACCGGGCCCGTCGCACGCGGCGAGCGGTATCAGGAGGGGAAGCGGGGCAAGTGCGCGCAGCAGGGCGCGGGAACGCGACATGGCGAAGCCTCTCCGGGGGATCCTCGTCCCCTGGTCGACGTGAAGAGGCGGCACGTCAGTATCTGGCTCCCGGCTCCGCGAGGGGGCCGGTCACAGTGGCGGGACCGCACCGGATTCGCACCGGTTTCCTGTCCTGCACCGCCGAGTTGGTCCACACCAGTTTGCCAGACCGCCACGACCGGCCGATGCGGCCGCCGCCCCTCCCGGAGACGACCCACCGCCCGGCCCATCGGACGCCTAGATCATTTGGGGGGAACGTGGGTGGTGGGGGCGGGCAGTGCCGACGGAACGCCGGCGGGTCCTGACCAACGCCACTGCGCAGTGGAATGCGGAAGGCCCAGGTCCACCTACCCGACCCGGGCCTTCGCCACAGCAGGGGCGACAGGATTCGAACCTGCGGCATTCGGTTTTGGAGACCGACGCTCTGGCCAGCTGAGCTACACCCCTTTGGTGAGGACAACCATGCCATGGCGCGGCGAGAAGATCCACTCGATTAAGGGTGCGTGTCCGCAGGAGCGGCGTCACGGCCCACTTCCCTGCCCCGGGGCGACGGCCTCGGCGGCGGGCACGACCGCCCCACCGCTGCCCGCCGACAGGGCTCTGGTGGATCCCGCTGGTGGCGCCGCGGGGGATCAGGGCCTCGGCTCCGGTCAGCGGGCCCCCACCAGGCCGGTGGATGTGGGCGGTGTCCGGCGAGGGCGGGACGCCCCGGACCTGTTTTCGAAGATCTCCTCCGAATAACTGTTATCCGGTCACCGCTCGACGGTCTCCCAGGTATCGGGCATCATCGACCGCCGGTACGGACAGGGAACCTCATATGACTACACAGCACACGGCAGAGCTGGTCGCGGCCGCCCGCGCGGGCGATCCCCGCGCGCAGGACGAGCTGGTCGGCACCTACCTGCCGCTCGTCTACAACGTCGTCGGGCGTGCTCTGAACGGGTCAGTCGACGTGGACGACGTCGTGCAGGACACGATGCTCCGCGCACTCGACGGTCTGGGCACCCTCCGCTCGGACGACAGCTTCCGGTCCTGGCTGGTGGCGATCGCGATGAACCGCGTACGGGCGTACTGGCAGGCCCGCCGCACCGCTCCCGGCGAGAGCGGCCTGGAGGCGGCCTGGGAACTCGCCGACCCGGGGGCCGACTTCGTGGACCTGACCGTCGTGCGGCTCCAGCTGGAGGGCCAGCGACGCGAGACGGCCCGTGCCACCCGCTGGCTGGAGCCCGACGACCGGGCGCTGCTGTCGCTCTGGTGGCTGGAGTGCGCGGGTGAGCTGACGCGGGCCGAGGTGGCCGCGGCGCTGGAGCTGTCCCCCCAGCACACGGCGGTGCGGGTCCAGCGGATGAAGGCACAGCTGGAGTCGGCCCGGGTGGTGGAGCGGGCGCTTGAGGCGCACCCTCCGTGCGAGATGCTCCAGTCGGTGACGGCCGGCTGGGACGGGCTTCCGTCCACGCTGTGGCGCAAGCGAATAGCCCGGCACGCCCGGGAGTGCATGCGGTGCGCGGGGCTGTGGGGCGGGCTGCTCCCGGCGGAGGGACTGCTGGCGGGCCTGGCCCTGGTGCCGGTCTCGGCGGTCCTGCTGGACAGCGTACGGTCGGCGGCTGCCGCGACGGGCGGCTTCGCCCCCGCTGGCGCGGCCTACCCGGCCTACCCGGGCGGCGACGGTGGCACGGGCGCCGGCGCAGGTTTCGGCAGCACGGGCCCCGGCGGGCCGGGCTTCGGCATCCCGGGGGGCGGCGACACGGAGCTGGCCGACGCCGCCACGCAGCTGACGCCCACCGTCTCCGCGAACGGCGGCCTCGCGGAGCCCGACCCGGCCACGGTCGGCGGCCGCAGCCTGCTGCGCAAGCGCCGGCGCAGCCGCCGCCGCGCGGTCGGCGGGGCGGTGCTCGCCGCGTGCGTCGCGGGCGGCGGCCTCGCCTACCTCGGAGGCTTCCCCGGCTCGGGCGGCAAGGAGGGCCAGGACACCGCCGCCCCGGTGAACGCGCTCTCCGCCCCGGAGTCGGCGGCCGCTTCGGCCCCCTCGTCGGCTTCGCCGTCCGCCTCCGCCTCCGCTTCGGCCTCCCCGTCCCCGTCTGCCTCGGCCTCGCCGAGCCCGTCCGCCAGCAGCACGAGCCCGAGCCCGAAGCCGACGCCGTCCAAGTCGGCCCCCCGCTCCACGGCCCCGGACCCGGCTCCCGCGCCCCAGGGCCCCGCGGGCCAGGTGGTGGCCCTGGTCAACGCCGAGCGGGCGAAGGCCGGCTGCGGCCCGCTCAAGGACGACGCGCAGCTCCGTACCGCGGCCCAGCGGCACTCCGACGACATGGCGGGCCGGGACTTCTTCTCGCACACCAGCCCCGACGGCACCGACCCGGGCGACCGGACGACGGCCGCCGGGTACCGCTGGTCGACGTACGGGGAGAACATCGCCAAGGGGCAGCAGACGCCCGAGTCGGTGATGGAGTCCTGGATGAACAGCCCCGGTCACCGCGCGAACATACTGAACTGCTCGTTCAAGGACATAGGCGTAGGAATCCACCGGAGCTCCGGTGGCCCCTGGTGGACGCAGAACTTCGGCGCCCGGTGACACCGCGCCACCCCGGCGGCGGGGGCCGGGCCCTCCCGGGGCGCGGCCGGCAGGCCCAGCTCCTCGGCGCGCAGTGCTCCGGGAGGGCGTGAGCACCACGGCGTGCGCCTGCGGGTCCGGTGCTCGGAGCACGAGAACGGGTGGCGGGGGGCGGAGACAGGCCGGATCCACGCCGTGGCGGCCGGGTGCCCGAGCCCACACGCTCGGGCGCGGACGCCCGGCCGCCGCCTCTGGCTCAGCACTGCATGCGAGAGCTGCTCAGAGCTCCTCGGCGTCCGGGTAGTGGCGCTGGAGTTCGCTGAGCACGCGCTCGTCGGCGGCCTTGATCTCCCACCACGAACTGTCCACTTCGGTGAGGACGACGACCAGCACGTCTTCGGCAAACCCACAAGCCTCCGCGTCGATCAACTGCAGGCCCGGGCTCGTCAGCGACAGCAGCGTCATGGTGTCCATCCCAGAGCCGGCGGAGCGTCGTTCCATCTCGACACAGCGCGGATCCACCATCTCGTCGATCTCAACGCGCCACGTCAACCCGAGGCCGAAGCTGCCGAGCCGAACCAACAGCTCGGCCAGCGTCACGTAATGACCTTCCCGCCAGGCACGGAAAGTGATCCCCCTCATCTCTGACCCTGCTTCAGCCGCATACGTCGACACGCCGCCCCCCTCGTTCGGCACCGAACACTAGGGCACGGGCCAGCCACCGCACACGGCCCGTCGGGCAGGTACTGGGCGGCTTTGACGAACGCCCGTACTCACGCCCAGCCGTAAAGGCCGCCCATCCTCCAACTCGGCCCGGGCTGCGTGCTGGAGGACGGGTCGGCCTTGTGCCGCAGCGTGTTCCGGGTCCTACGCGGCGGCAGTCCAGGTCCGGCCCTGCCGGTCGGATTCGTCCAGCAGGGCGGCGTAAGCCCCACGGTCATGGCGGGCTACTACGGCACCACACGGCATCGAGACCGTTCAGAGCTCCCAGTCAAGGCGTCTCGAGTTCGGGCAAGGAGAAGAAATCGGCGATCGCCTGCACCGTTCGTTCCTCGTTGTCATCCCTGTCAAGATCCGCCTTCGGCCCGATCAGGTTCGCCGCCATGAGGACGGGCAGCAGCAGATCGGGCTCCTCGCCCACTCGGCCGCACAGGTTCTCGAAGCTGAAGCCGGTGAGCAGGCTCCCGTCGCGGTAGTACTCGAACCAGGGACGGTGGGCCTTCACCAAGCACGGCTCGGTCACGAAGACGACGAGTTCGCCGCCGTCCGGGCACAGCCGCCGGTAGTCGGCAAGGTCGTGGTCGCCGCTGTCCCAGCTGAGCATGTCATGCATCATCAGCCCCCAGTCGGTTCCCTTGCCGTAAGCGAGTGGCATCCGCCGCTGGCCGAGGAGTCCTCGTGTGAGCGCGTCCAGGGACGACCCTCGGAAGAAGACGACGTTGGTCTCTTCGTGGTGCGGGAGCGCGCCGTGTATCCAGTCCGTCATACCGGGCACCGTAGGGGAACCCCCTGACACGGCCACGTGGCCGCCCGCCCTCGCCGGAACAACGGCCAGCCAGGCCAAGCCGGGCACAGGACGGGCCCACCGGTCGTCGGCATGGACGGCCAATGGATCAGTACTCGACCCCACCGGAACCGCTTGGTGCCGCCGACGACGCCGCCCGGGGGGGCGCCGGGCGGGTCCGGGTGGAGGACCGGCGGGCCGCGCAATACCCGTGCGGGGGCCCGGGTTCGCTGTCGGATGAGGACCGGCAGGCCCGGGGCGGGGGCCGGCCTCCCGCCGGAGTGGCCGAACCGCCCGCATTGGCACACCGATCGGTCGGCTTCGCTCAATTCGCGGCACATCGGCGGCTTGCCGTGTGATGAGCCGGAATTCGGAGAAGTACAGCGCTGTAAGCGTGCGGTCCGCGAGGCCCGGGGAGGCCTGGTGACATCAGTCCGACGCAGTGTCGTCCTCACAGCCGCCCTGTGCGCCGTCCTCCTTCTCGGCGGGTGCGAGGACCAGGGGGGATCTACTGCCGACGGGAACGGCGGGGTGCCCGCCCGGGGGCAGCCCGCACCGCAGATCCCGTCGGTCCTCGTCGGGGACTGGAGCGGTGGGGGCACGGACGGCTTCCGGTCCTCCGTGTGGAGCTTCCGCCCGGACGGCTCGTACCGGCAGAACATCGGCGGCGGCGTCCTCACCGGCCGCTTCACGGTCAGGGGGAGCCGGCTGGCGATGTACCCGGAGGGCGGCGGCGCACCCCTGACCTTCCAATGGGCCGTCACCCAGGACGGCCACATCCTGTACCTCGACGGCGAGAGCTACGTCCGCTTCACCTGACCCGGCAACCCCGCAGCGGAGCCGCACTCCAGCAACCCCCGCAAGGCACCGACGCGCCGTGCGCGACGTCAGCCCGCCTCCGCCGCCCGGGGAACGCCCGCGGTGAGCATGTCCACCAGGTGGTCCAGTGCCTCCGCCGCACCCTCGCCGTCGGCCACGGTCTCCGGTGCGGTGTGGGGCACGGCCCGCCGGAGCTCGATCCACCCGAGGTAGGCGGCGTAGGCGGCGACCGCACGCTGCCGGGCGCTGCTGGGCGGCAGCCCGAGGTCGCAGAAGAGGGCGGTGAGGTAGTCCAGCCGGGTACGGGTGACCCGTTGGAGCACTTCGGCGACGGCCGGGTGGTCGACCTGGGCGACGATGGCCGGTTCGAGGCCGGCGATCTCCTCGTCCCCGAGGGCCACGGCGAACAGCGCCCTGGCCCTTTTCAAGGGGTCCCGCTCCGCATTGACCTCCTCGATGACCTCGCCCGTGGCCAGGCGCTCCCATGCCTCCAGCGCGGCGACGAGCAGCGCCTCGCGGTTCTTGAAGTGCCAGTAGAAGCTGCCGCGGCTGACGGCGAGCTCCTTGGCGAGCACGTCGACCGCGACCGCGGCGACGCCGCCCCGGGCGAGCGCCGCGAGCGCCGCCATCGTCCAGTCGTCCTTGGTGACCTTCCCCTTCGCCATGTTCCGTACGCTACTGTATGGATCATCCATACAGCACTGTATGGAACGCCTTTCGGGGAAGGGGACCAGTCATGCCCGCCAACCAGAACGAGCGCACGGAAGCCGGAGTCAAGGCGGCGGCGGGGGTCGCCGCCACCGGCTTGATCGCCGCGGGCGCGCTGCACGCGCTGTGGACCGTCGACCCGTGGCCGCTGGGCTCGGCGGCCGAGTTCGCCGAAACGGTGGTGGGGGTGACCGAGGACCGGCTGCCCCCGGTTCCGCTGACCCTGGCCGTCGCCGCGGCCCTCGGCGCGGCCGGGTACCTCGTCCTCAGCAACGGCGGGATCACCCGGACCGTCGGGCCGCAGAAGCTCAACCGGGCCGGGCTCTGGACGCTCGCCGGAGTGCTGGCCGCCCGCGGGATGGGCGGCCTGGCCACCTCGGGACTGGGGGTGGGCTCCGCCCCCGAGACCTACCGGCACTGGGACCTGGTCCTGTACTCGCCGCTCTGCCTGGCCCTGGCCGGCCTGACGGGCTTCGTGGCCCGCCGCACCGCCGACCGCCGGACCACCGCCCGCCGGACCGGCCGCGACCAGGCCCGGACCCGCGTCACGCAGTAGCGCCCGCACCCGCCGCGCGAGATAGGTTCACACTGCACCTTTCGGTCGGAGGGAACCGGATGCAGACCATCGAGACAAATCCCCCATAGCCCTGCTTCGAGTTCCAGCCGACTCCGCGGTGTGACCCCGCACATACCCGGCAGGGTGCAGCAGAAGAAATTACTGTCCAGTAAGATGATTTTCGAGGATCTTCCCGTTCCGACCGTTCGAACCGGCCGGAACGGGAAGATCGACCAAATTGTTCTATTGGCAACTTATCGCCCCATGTCCGGATAGAGGTCAACTCTCCGTGACCGCCTGATAACCCTTCGGGCCATGAACAAGATCACCCGCCGGCAGGCCTTGGGCACCACCGCCGGCGCACTCACCGCTCTCGGCATCGCCGGCGCCACCGCGCACGCAGCCGCCACCGACTCCCGCGCCTCGCAACCCGTAGGCGCGGTCGACGAGGTGTACCAGGGCCGCCGCATCCAGATCACCCCCGCCCAGGGCGGCCACCACGGCGGCCACCACGGTGGCCACTCCGCCGGACTGCCCACGGTCCGGATAGACGGCCGCGAGCTGCACGTGATGCGCAACGCGGACGGCACCTGGATCAGCGTGGTCAACCACTACGAGACCTTCACCGACCCCCGCACGCTCGCCCGCGCCGCCGTGCGCGAGCTCCAGGGCGCCGTCCTCGCCCCGTTCGCGCCCATGGGAGGCTCGGCATGACCGTCCGCAAGAACCAGGCCACGCTCACCGCCGAGGAGAAGCGCGCCTTCACCAACGCGGTGCTCGAACTCAAGCGCACCGGGGTGTTCGACCGGTTCGTCACCACGCACAACGGCTTCATCATGAGCGACACCGACTCCGGCGACCGGGTCGGCCACCGCTCCCCCTCCTTCCTGCCGTGGCACCGCCGCTTCCTGATCGAGTTCGAGGCCGAGCTGCAGAAGGTGGACCCGAAGGTCGCCCTCCCGTACTGGGACTGGACCGTCGACCGCACCTCCCGCGCCTCCATCTGGTCCCCCGACTTCATGGGCGGCACCGGCCGGGCGCGCGACGGCCAGGTCATGGACGGGCCGTTCGCGTACTCGGGCGGGAAGTTCCCCATCAACGTACGGGTGGACGGACGCAACTACCTGCGGCGCTCGCTCGGCTCCGGCGTGGCCGAGCTGCCGACCAAGGCCGAGGTCGACGCCGTCCTGAACATGCCGGTCTACGACACGGCCCCCTGGAACAGCTCCTCGAACGGCTTCCGCAACCACCTGGAGGGCTGGCGCGGCGCCAACCTGCACAACCGGGTGCACGTATGGGTCGGCGGGCAGATGGCGACCGGCGTCTCCCCCAACGACCCGGTGTTCTGGATGCACCACGCCTACGTCGACAAGCTGTGGGCCGAGTGGCAGGCCCGCCACCCGCAGTCGGCCTACCTGCCGGCCGCCGGCACGGCGAACGTGGTGGACCTCAACGACACCATGCGGCCGTGGAACGACGTCACCCCGGCCGACATGCTGGACCACCGGAAGTTCTACACCTTCGACACCGAGCCGGCCGCCGCCGCCAGCCAGCGGTAGTGCAGCTCGGGGCGGCCCACCTGGCCGTACCGGGGGGTGCGGTCCGCGCGGCCGGTGTCCACCAGGTGCTCCAGGTAGCGGCGGGCGGTGATCCGCGAGATCCCGGCCGCTTCCGCCGCCCCGGCCGCGGTCAGCCCCTCGGGTGAGGACCGCAGCAGCGCGGCGACCCGGTCCAGGGTCGGCGCGCTGAGCCCCTTCGGCAGCTCCGCGGGCAGCGGGGTGCGCAGGGCGGCGAGCGCCCGGTCCACGTCGTCCTGTCCCGCCGCCTCCCCCGCCGCCGAACGGAACTCGGCGTAGCGCAAGAGCCGTTCGCGCAGCGTCGGAAAGGCGAAGGGCTTCAGCACGTACTGGACCACCCCGAGCGAGACGCTCTCGCGGACCACGGCCAGATCCCGCGCCGAGGTCACCACGATCACGTCGACCGGATGCCCGGCGGCCCGCAGCCCGCGCGCGAAGCGCAGCCCGTGGCCGTCGGGCAGTCCCAGGTCCAGCAGCAGCAGGTCGACGCGGGTCCGCTCCAAGATCCGGGTGGCCTCCGCCAGCGAGTGGACCGCGCCGACCGCGGTGAAGCCGGGCACCCGGCCGACGTACAGCGCGTGCGCATCGGCGGCGACGGGGTCGTCCTCGACCACCAGCACGCGCACCGCGGACCCTGTGCCCGCACCCGTCCCGGTCATGCCGGCACCCCCTTCGCAATGGGCAGTCGTACGGTGAACTCGGCTCCCCCACCCGGAACTTCGGCGGCCTCCGCGCTACCTCCGTGCCGCAGGGCGACCTGCCGGACGAGCGCGAGGCCGAGACCCCGCCCCTCCCCCTTTCCCGACCAGCCCCGCCGGAACACCTCGGCCGCGACCCCCTCGGGCAGGCCGGGCCCGTTGTCGGCCACGCGGATCAGCAGCCCTTCCTCCTCCGGACGGACCGTGACCTCGATCCGGGCCCCGGGAACACCGGTCAGCGCGTCCACGGCGTTGTCGAGGAGGTTGCCGAGCACGGTGACGAGGTCGCGGGCCGGCAGCTCCTGGACTGCGCCGGCGCCGCGGCCGGATTCTACGGCGTGGCTGTCCCGGGTCACGACCAGCTCGACCCCGCGCTCGTGCGCCTGGGCGGCCTTGCCCAGCAGCAGGGCCACCAGCACCGGCTCGCCGACGGCGGTGACGACCTCGTCGGTGAGGGCCTGGGCCAGCTGGAGTTCGGCGGTGGCGAACTCCACCGCCTCGTCAGCACGGCCGAGTTCGATGAGCGACACCACGGTGTGCAGCCGGTTGGCCGCCTCGTGCGCCTGGGACCGCAGCGCCTGGGTGAACCCGCGCTCGTGGTCCAACTCGCCGGTCAGGGACTGCAGTTCCGTATGGTCGCGCAGGGTGACAACGGTGCCGCGGCGGCCGCCGCCCGCGACGGGCGCGCTGCTGAGGACCAGCACCCGCTCCGCGGTCAGGTGCACCTCGTCCACCCGCGACCGGTCGGCGAGCAGCGCCCCGGTCAGCGGCGGCGGCAGCCCCAGGTCGGCGACCGACCGGCCCCGCAGGTCCCCGTGCAGGCCGAGCAGTTCGCGGCCGGCGTCGTTGATGAGGGTGATCCGGCGCTGCCCGTCGAGCATCAACAGGCCTTCGCGGACGGCGTGCAGGGCCGCCTGGTGGTAGTCGTAGACGCGGCTGAGCTCGGCCGCGTTCATGCCGTGCGTGTGCCGGCGCAGCCGGGCGTTGACGACGTACGTGCCGACCGCGCCGAGGGCGAGCGCTCCCACCGCGACCCAGACGAGGGCCGAGAGCTGGGCGGCCAGGCGGGCGCTGATCACGCGGACCGTGATGCCGGAGCTGACCATGCCGACGACGCGACCGTCGTCGAGGAGCGGGGTCACCACGCGGATCGAGGGGCCGAGGGTGCCGGTGTAGGTCTCGCTGAAGGTCTCCCCGCGCAGGGCGGGGGCGGTGTTGCCGAGGAAGGGCTCACCGATGCGCTGGGGGTCGGGGTGGGTCCAGCGCCGCCCGTCCGGGGCCATGATCGTCACGAAGTCCACCTCCGAGTCGACGCGGACGCGCTCGGCGTAGGGCTGCAGCCGGGCCGTCGGACCGTTGCCGCCCGCGGCCTCCCGTACGGCCTCCAGCACGGAGGGCGAGTCGGCGACGGCGCGGGCCACGGCCCCGGCCTGGCGCCGGGCGGCGTCCTCGGCCTGCCCGCGGGCGGTGGCGTACGCGAAGACGGCACAGCCGGCGACGACCACGGCGACGAGCAGCACCTGCATGGCGAAGAGCTGGCCGGCGAGGCTGCGCGGCGGACGGGGGAAGCGGAGCATGGCGCTCAGTGTGCACCGCGGCATGAACTCAATGAACGCAACGGTGACCGGGGTCACAGTGCTGGGCGATGGTCTGCGGGACGATTTTCCCCACCAGGAGGCGAACGTGGCCGCCAGACGCGACAAGACCCATTACCTGTACATCGCGGTGATCGCCGCGGTGGTCCTCGGCATCACCGTCGGCTTCGCCGCCCCCGGCATGGCCGTGGAGCTCAAACCGCTGGGCACCGGCTTCGTGAACCTCATCAAGATGATGATCTCGCCGGTGATCTTCTGCACGATCGTGCTGGGCATCGGGTCGGTCCGCAAGGCTGCGAAGGTGGGTGCCGTGGGCGGACTCGCCCTCGGCTACTTCATGATCATGTCGACGGTGGCGCTGGCCATCGGCCTCGTGGTCGGGAACCTGCTGGAGCCGGGCAGCGGCCTGCACCTGACGGAGGCGGCGAAGCACGCGGGCGAGGCCCAGGCCAAGGCGGGCGAGGCGCAGACGACGCAGGAGTTCCTGCTCGGGATCATCCCGACGACGCTGGTGTCCGCCTTCACCGGCGGGCAGGTGCTGCAGACCCTGCTGGTGGCGCTGCTGTGCGGCTTCGCGCTGCAGGCCATGGGCCGGGCGGGCGAACCGGTGCTGCGCGGGATCGGGCACGTGCAGAAGTTGGTGTTCCGGGTGCTGGCGATGATCATGTGGGCGGCGCCGGTGGGCGCGTTCGGCGCGATCGCGGCGGTGGTCGGGGCCACCGGGATCGACGCGCTGAAGTCGCTGGCCGTCATCATGATCGGCTTCTACGTGACCTGCCTGCTGTTCGTGTTCGTCGTGCTCGGCGCCCTGCTGCGGCTGTGCACCGGGATCGGCGTCCTGGCGCTGCTGCGCTACCTGGGCCGGGAGTTCCTGCTCATCCTGTCGACCTCCTCGTCCGAATCGGCCCTTCCGCGGCTCATCGCCAAGATGGAGCACCTGGGCGTCTCCAAGCCGGTGGTCGGCATCACCGTGCCGACGGGCTACTCCTTCAACCTGGACGGGACCGCGATCTACCTGACGATGTCCTCGCTGTTCGTCGCGGAGGCCATGGGCAAGCCGCTCGCCCTGGGCGAGCAGGTCTCGCTGCTGCTGTTCATGATCATCGCTTCGAAGGGTGCCGCCGGTGTGACCGGCGCGGGTCTTGCCACCCTGGCCGGCGGGCTGCAGACGCACCGGCCGGAGCTGGTCGAGGGCGTCGGCCTGATCGTGGGCATCGACCGGTTCATGAGCGAGGCCCGCGCCCTGACGAACTTCGCCGGCAACGCGGTGGCCACGGTGCTCATCGGCACCTGGACCAAGGAGTTCGACCGCGAGCGGGCCGCCGAAGTCCTCGCGGGCCGGCTGCAGTTCGACGAAGCCACGCTGGTCGACGACGCGCACGGTACGGAACCCCCCTCCGTACCCGGCCAGTCGGCCGCCGCGAGGGACGGCGTACCGGCCTGACCGGTGCGCCGGCCGCGGGCCGGTCGGGCTGGGCTCGCCCCCACGGTGCCCAGCCCGGCCGGCCCGTCGATTCCACCGATCATTTTCAGCCACTCGAACTTCAATTCGGCTGCGCTAAAAGTTACTTCCGTCGAGGGGCACGCGTCTGACATCTTGCGTCCACCACTCGTTTCGTACCGCCCGGTAACTGCCCACGGCACACCGGGTCATCGGAGGACGCATTGATACCCCACATATCCGGCCGACCCCGACGTACCCTGGTTCTGGCCGCGTCACTCGGCGCGGCCCTGACCTTCGGCGCCCCCGCGGCGTTCGCCGGCACCCCCGTGGTGCCGTCCGCCCCGTCGGCCGCGGCCCCCGCCGCCAAGGCCCCGGCCGCGGCGCCGGCTTCCCAGAGTGCGACCTGGGCCGCCGGCACCCGCGCCTACCTCGTGATCACCGCCCCCGGTGACAACTCGGCGATCCGCTCGGCCGTCACCGCCAACGGCGGCACGGTCTTCTCGGCGTTCGACGCCATCGGCGTGATCGTCGCCCACTCCTCCTCCGCCAACTTCGCGACCGCCATGCGGGGCGTCACCGGCGTGCAGCAGGTGGGTGCGACCCGTACCTCGGACATTCCGGCCGACGCCTACAACCCGGCGCTGCCCGCCAACCCGTCGCAGTCGACGACCCCGGCCGGCGAGCCCGTCCGCGCCGACATGAGCCAGATCAAGGCCGACCAGGCCTGGGCCGTGACCACCGGCTCGTCCGCGGTCAAGGTCGGCATCCTCGACACCGGCGTGGACGACCAGCACCAGGACCTGGCCCCGAACTTCAACGCCGCCGACTCGGTCTCCTGCGCCTACGGCAAGCCGGACACGCGCGCCGGAGCCTGGCGGGACGTCGGCGACCACGGCACGCACGTCGCCGGCACGGTGGCGGCCGCCAAGAACGGCAAGGGCGTCATCGGCGTGGCCCCGAGCGTGAAGATCTCCTCCGTCCGCATCGCCGAGCCGAACACCTCGCTCTTCTTCGCCGAGAACACCATCTGCGGCTTCATGTGGGCCGGCGACCACGGCTTCAAGGTCACCAACAACAGCTACTACACGGACCCGTGGCAGTTCAACTGCCCGGACAACGCCGACCAGGCCGCCATCATCGAGGGCGTGCGGCGCGCCCAGGAGTACGCCGAGGGCAAGGGTTCGCTCCAGGTCGCCGCGGCGGGCAACGAGAACTACGACCTCGCCAACAAGACGACCGACAGCGCCAGCCCGAACGACTCCACGCCGGTCACCCGGACCATCACCAACGCCTGCCTCGACATCCCGACCGAGCTGCCGGGCGTGGTGACGGTCGCCGCCAACGGCGACGGCGTCACGAAGGCCTCCTTCTCCAACTTCGGCCGTGGTGTGATCGACGTCTCCGCTCCGGGCAGCAACGTCTACTCCACCGTCCCCGGCGGCAAGTACGGTTCCAAGAGCGGTACTTCGATGGCCTCCCCGCACGTGGCGGGTGTTGCCGCGCTCATCGCCAGCACCAACCCCGGCATCACCCCGGCGCAGATCCGCGAGAAGCTGGCCGTGCAGGCCAACGACATCCCCTGCCCGGCCGACGGCCGCTGCACCGGCACCACCGCCAACAACGGCTTCTTCGGCGAGGGCCAGGTCGACGCGCTGAAGGCGGTGGGCACGCCGCCGCCCGGCAAGTTCTTCGAGAACACCGGTGACTTCGCCATCGGCGACAACACCACCGTGGAGAGCCCGATCACCGTCAGCGGCGTCACCGGAAACGCGCCTTCCACCCTCAAGGTGGGCGTGAAGATCGTGCACACCTACATCGGCGACCTGAAGGTGGACCTCATCGCTCCGGACGGCACCGTGTACACGGTGCACAACCGGGCCGGCGGCACCACCGACAACATCAACCAGGTCTACACGGTCAACGCCTCCTCCGAGGTGGCGAACGGCACCTGGAAGCTCCGGGTGAACGACAACGCGGGTGGCGACACCGGCCGGATCGACGCCTGGAACCTCACCTTCTGACACAGGACGTCATAGGCGTCACAGGCGTTACCGCACGCACACACGCGGGCCATCGGGGAGCGGCCGTCCGCACCCCGGTGGCCCGCGCCGTTCCCGCCCGCAGGGGCTAACGGGTCCGCAGCACGCAGTCCCCGCACAGGCCGCCGCCGGGCACCTTGTAGTACAGGCAGCAGCTGCGCCGCACGAAGGCCACCCCGAGGCCCTCCTCGTGGAGGAAGGTGCCGGTGCCGCCGAGCGGCCCGACCTCGGCCAGCAGGCCGGCCGCCAGGGTGACCGCCGCGCCGCCCGGAACCCGGTCGAGGAGCACCCGCAGCGCCCCCACCAGGCCCGACGCCGCGTTCCCGCGCAGCACCTGCGGGGAGACGCCGTAGTGCTCCCGCAGACCCGCGTCGAGCAGTGCCACGTTCCCCAGGACGGTCTCGCCGAGCTCCGCGGCCGGCCGGGCCCCCTCGCCGGGGGCGGGCAGCCACAGCTCCAGCGAGCCGGCGGCGGGCAGCCGCCACCACACCCGGTCCGGCGCCAGGTCCGGTACCCGGCCGCCCAGCGCGGCGCAGCCGAGGCCCAGCGACCACAGCCGCGAGGCGATCCCGAACTGTGCGGTCGACGCCGCCACCCGGCCGGGGCCGGTGCCGATCCGCCGGCCCACCTCGGCCACGTACGGGCCGAGGCGTTCCCCGTACAGCACGCTCAGGGGCCGGAAGCCGTCCCCGGGCGGATCCGCCCCGAACGGCACGGCGAAGAACGGCCCCACGGCCGCCAGGCGGCGCAGTACGTCGTCCATGTCCATGCCGGAGATGATCTCAGGCGGCGGACGCGTCGCCGACGGCCCCCGCCCCCTGCCGCTCCGGCTCCCGCACCGGTACGCCGCCCCGGGCGGGCCCGGGGCCGCGCCGGCCGCCCTGCGCCCACCGGACCGCCGGGCCCATGGCGCAGGAGGCGGCCAGCAGCACCGCGCCGAGCAGCAGCCAGCCGGGGAGTCCCCACACCAGGAGCAGGGACGTCAGCACCGTGGGGCCCAGGGTGCGGGCGATCGGCACGCCGGTCCCGAAGAACCCCTGGTACTGGCCGATGCGCTCGGCAGGGGCCAGTGAGAAGCCGATCTGCCAGGACCCGGCGGACTGCCGCATCTCCCCGTCCACCTGGAGCACCGCACCCGCGACGAGCAGGGCCGCGGCCGCCCAGCCGGCCCCGGGCAGCGCCGAGAGGGCGAACACCACGCAGGAGGCGGCCATGACCAGGCCGGACGCCCGTACCGCGCGCCGTGCGCCGTCCAGGTCGGTCACGGGCCGCGCCGTCCGCACCTGGAACAGCATGACGGCCACCGTGTTGAGCACGAACAACGCCGAGACCAGCCAGCCGGGGGCAGTGGTGCGCTCCACGATCCACAGCGGGACGGCAAGGCTGAGCAGCGGCATCCGCAGCAGCAGGACCGCGTTCAGCAGGGTCACCAGCGCGTAGGGCCGGTCCCGGAGGACCTGGAGCCGCGGCTCCCCCGCCGACCGCCCGGGGGCGGGGGCCACCCGGGGCAGTCGGAGCAGGACGGCGGCGCAGACCAGGAAGCTCACCGCGTCGAGGGCGAGCACCGCCAGGTGGGCCCGCTGCGTGCCGGCGCCGAGGGCGAGGCCGCCCAGGGCCGCGCCCAGCGCCAGTCCGGCGTTGAGCACGGCCTGGAGGTGGGCGAGCACGCCTGTGCGCTCCTGCGCGGGCACGAGGCCGGCGAGCAGGGCCTGGCGGGCTGCGGAGAGCCCGCACTGGGCGGTGGCGTAGCCGGTGACGGCCACGAGGAAGGCGCCGTACGAGCGGATCAGCAGGAAGGAGGCGACGCAGGCGGCGGTGGCCAGTGCCAGCAGCACGGAGGCGCCGCGCGGGCCGCGCCGGTCGGCGAGGGCCCCCAGCGGGACCCCGGCGACCGAGCCGACGGCCCAGGCGAGGGTGAGGCCCAGGCCGATCTGGGCCGGTGAGAGGCCGACCACACGGGTGAAGTAGAGGGCCGAACAGACGTAGTAGGCGCCGTCACCGACCGAGTTGGCCAGCTGGGCGGCGGCGAGCCGGCGGGGTGCTCCGGGCGCGGGGAGTATCCGTGTCGTCACCGGTTCATTCCACCAGTGGAGTGGCCCACGGGAGTGGTCCACTCCGGCTGCTCTTCGGCGGGCCATTGCATGCCGTTCAGGGCCCCGCCGGCCCCCGCCGGCTGCCCTTCCGGCGGGCCCGGCAGGATGTCCGGCAACGTCCGGTTGACGAGCGGCGGCCGGGCCGTGCCGGGCGGGTGTCCGGCGCCGCTTCGGACCGCGAGCATCGTCGCAGGTCAGAGCCGTTGAGTCGGGTGTTCGGCAGCCCTCGGGGCCGCCGTCCGGGGGGCCGTCGGAAAACATGGCCGTGCCGTTGCCATTTTGGGGGTTCATGCGAGCCCGTTATCGGGCTACATTGAGCCACTCGCGTTCACCTGACATCTCGTTGCCTTTCACCCGCGTTTTGCGCGGGGGGTGACGTCAGGAGCGCAGACTGTACAACCACCCCACCGCCCAGAAGGACCGAAGGCTCCGTGCCCGTACCCGTACTCCTCGCCGGCCGCACCGTGCGGCTGGAGCCCCTCGCCCCCCACCATGCCGAGGCCTTGGCCATGGCCGGGGCCGAGGATCGTACGACCTACGCCTTCACCCCCGTACCCCACGGAGTGCAGGCGTCCCACGAGTACATCGAACGCGCCCTCGCCGATCAGGCGGCGGGCCGATCGCTCCCGTTCGCCGTGGTGAGAGCCGCGGACGGCCTGGTCGTCGGTTCCACCCGGTTCCTGGAGCTGGACTACTGGCAGGGGCCGCTGGTGTGGCCCGCCGTGCCGGGCGTCCCCTTCGGTGATCCGCTGACGGCGATCCCCGATGCCGCCGAGATCGGCAATACCTGGCTGTCCCCGAGCGCCCAGGGGACCGGGATCAACACGGAGGCGAAGCTGCTCATGCTGCGCCATGCCTTCGAGACCTGGGGAGTGCGGCGGATCTCCCTGCGGGCTGATGCCCGCAACGTCCGCTCGCGGGCCGCCATGGAGCGCCTCGGGTTCACCCCCGAGGGGGTGCGCCGGGCCCATTCCCGGGGGCTCGACGGGGTCGTGCGCAGCACCGCCTTCTACTCGATCCTCGACGAGGAGTGGCCGGCCGTGCGGTCGATCATCGAGTTGAGGCTCTCGGCCCGGACCCCGCGCAAGCGCCGGCGGAAGACCCTCGTTCCGGCGTAACGGTCCTGCACGCGGCCCCCGCCCCTCCCCCTCCCGGCTCCGCCGAAGGTGGGTCCGGGGCGGGGGCCGCTGCCGTCCGGCAGCACAAGCGGAAGCGGAAGCAGGACTCGGTAGGGGGCGTGCGGACCCCGCGGGCCTCGATCGGGGAGCGCGCAGAATTCCGTCGCTCCGTCAGGTGTTCGGCAACGGGCGCCCCCAGAGCAACCCAAGAGCTGGAAAAAAGCGGAACCGGGGAACACGTAGGCTCATCCTTCGAACGGAAGAGACCGACCCCCCGATGGGGCAGCACCAGCCGGAGAGCAACCGCACATGTCGTACTCACCCGACGGACAGCACCAGCCGTACCGATCGGAAGGCCAGTACCGCCAGCAGCCCTACGGCACCTCGTACGCACAGCCGTACGAATCCCAGCAGCGCCAGCCCCCTTACGGTCCCCCGCAACCGCACCACGGGGAGCAGGAACCCGAGGACGTACGGCGGCCCCGGCGCGGCCGCCGCTGGCTGATGGCGGGCGTGTCCTTCCTCGCCCTGGCGGGCATAGCCGCCGGCGTGATGTGGCACTTCGAGATACCCCCGTTCACCGACAAGGGCAAGGACGTCTCCTTCGGGAAGCCCGCCGCGAGCGGCAAGGGCGCCACCGGGGCCAAGCAGGACCCGAACTCCAAGGCACTGATGCCGACCGGCCCGGCGGCCGAGTTCAAGAACTCCATGACCCTGAACGACGGCACCCACGTGGCCGTCACCGTGCTGGACGGCAAGAAGTCCGGCTTCAAGGGCAAGGTCTGGGTGTGGGCGCCCAAGGAGTACAACGACCCGAAGTTCGCCAAGAGCGGCTTCCCGGTCCTGATCGCCCTGCCGGGCGGCGCCGGCTACCCCAACAACTACTGGATGGGCACCGACCTGGGCCTCCAGACCAGCATCAGCAAGTGGTACGCCGAGGGCAAGAGCAA
This sequence comes from Streptomyces sp. NPDC059851, assembly GCF_042732005.1. NCBI lineage: Bacteria > Bacillati > Actinomycetota > Actinomycetes > Kitasatosporales > Streptomycetaceae > Streptomyces > Streptomyces sp. NPDC059851. The sequence continues at coordinate 20,586 of NZ_JBHWJJ010000004.1, forward strand.
GCCGTTCCTGCTGGCCATGCCGGTGCTCAACCCGTCCGGGGACGAGAAGGGCATCTACTGGGACGGCTCCGACATCCCCGGCCAGCCCAAGATGGGGACCTGGCTCACGGAAGACGTGCCGGACCTGATGAAGGCGAACTTCCGCACCATCAAGTCCCGGGACGGCTGGGCCTTCATGGGCTCCTCCACCGGCGGCTTCGCGAGCCTGAAGTCGGTGCTCAAGCACCCGGACAAGTTCAAGGCCGCCATCTGCTCCGGTCCGGACGTCGTGCCCGACTCCCCGCTGTGGAAGGGCCACGACAAGGAGAAGACCGAGAACGACCCGGGGACACTGGCGAAGGCCCTGGTCGACAAGAAGGGCCCCGAGGTCTACCTCGCCTTCCAGGTCGGCGACAACGAAAACAACAAGAAGACCCTGCCCGACGTGCAGAAGTGGATCGCGACCTACGGCAAGGGCCCGGTCCACACCAGCATGAGGGTCATCCCGAACGGCCAGCACAACGCCAAGTCCTACGTGCCCAGCATGGGCGAGGGCCCGATCCAGTTCATCAGCAAGGTCATGGAGGGCCCGGTGGAATAGCCGCCGGTACGGACCCCTCCGACACCCCGCTCCGCGGCCCGCCGAACACCATCGGCGGGCCGCCGCCGTCCCAGGCCGCCCAGCCGGGGCTGCCGGAGACGGCGAAGCGCACCCAGGCCGCGTGCATCCGGTCGGCCAGCTCCTGCGGGGCACCCGGCCCGGCCAGGTGCGCCACCTCCGGCACGGCGAGGGTGTCGAAGACGAAACCCAGCTCCAGGGCGTGGCAGGCGCCCAGCCCCGGGACGCCGGACGGCCAGGCGAACTCGTACAGGAAGCTCGGGGCCGCCGCCGGGTCCGCCGCCCGCGCCCCCGCGAGCCGGCGCAGCGGGTCCCGCAGCAGCCGGTCCGTGAGCAGTTGGCCCGCGATCTCGGCCGGGCTCGCCCCGGGCAGCGCCTCGCGCAGGGCCTGCACCGTGGTGCGGTCCTTGCCGCTGTGGGCCCGGGCCAGCGCCACGGCGAGCGGACCGAGCCGGTCCAGCAACCGCATGGCGCCGGTGGGGACGAGCCAGAGCCGGTACTCCTCGCTCGTCCAGCCCAGCAGCAGCGGCAGGTCGGCGCCCCGGACGACGGCCTCCCGCAGCGGGTCGCCGGGCAGCGTGCCCGGGTCGGTGACCAGCCCGAAGGCCGGTCCGGCGGCCAGGGGGCCCGAGCGGCGCGAGGCAACGCCCTGTGCGGCGAGCAGGTCCGGCAGCGGGACCGCGGCGAAGGCCGCGGCGGTCGCGGGCACCTTGAGCAGGGAGGCCATCCTCCTCACCATGGCGCGCACCCGGTCGCGCGGCAGGGCCTCGGGGGCGCCGCTCTGCAGCACGGCCTGCGCGAACAGTCCGGCGGCCCGGGGGGCGGCGAGCAGGGCGCCGACGCTGATCGCCCCGGCGGACTCGCCGAAGACCGTGACGCGGCCGGAGTCCCCACCGAAGGCCTCGATGTTCTCCTGTACCCAGGTCAGGGCGGCGATCTGGTCGAGCAGGCCCCGGTTGGCGGGGGCGTCGGGGAACAGCCCGTACCCGAGGACCCCCAGTCGGTAGTTGGCCGAGACGAGGACCACCCCGTCGCGGGCGAAGGCCGAGCCGTCGTAGACGGGGACCGCCGAGGAGCCGCGGGTGAGCGACCCGCCGTGGAGCCACACCATGACGGGCAGCCGCGCCGCGGGGTCGGGAGCGGGCGTCCAGACGTTGAGGTTGAGGCAATCGTCTCCGGGGACGTCAGGGTCGGCCAGCAGGGCCGCGAACCGAGGCGGGTAGGGGACTTTGGGGGCGGTGGGCCCGTACGCCCCGGCGTCGCGGACGCCCTCCCAGCCGGCCGGGGGCTCGGGGGCGGCGAACCGCAGGGGCCCGACGGGCGGGGCGGCGTACGGGACGCCGCGGAAGACGGCGATCCCGCCGGGGCCGGTCCGGCCCTCGACCACGCCGTGCCGGGTACTGGCCCGGGGCCGACCGCCGACGCCCGTTGTGCTCATCGCGTCCTCCGTGGAACCGTTGCGTCCGGCATGTCCGGCGCGGTCTTCCAGTGTGCCGTCCCCCCACGGCATGCCTTTCGCACAGGCGCCCCACGGGTGACGGGGCGTGCCCGGCCCGGGGCCGCCCGGGTTGGACCGGCATGGCATCCATGCGCATCCCCCCGGCCCCCGTCCGCCCCTTCGCCCTGGCCGGCGCGGTCCCCCTGCTCCTGCTCGCGGCCGCCGGCACCGCCCAAGCGGGTTCCGGCGACTTCCAGTACGTCGACCAGCGCGACCGGATCGCCCGGGTGGCGACGCCGGACGGCTGCCAGGAGGCCCGGGGCGGCGGCGCCCGCGGGGTGATCAACAACACGCCCGCCACCGCGACGCTCTACGCGGAACCGGGCTGCAGGGGCAGTGCGGTCGCGGTGCTCCGGCCCGGTGCGGGCGGCCAGATCACCCCGCGGTTCGCGTCCGTCCGGTTCGAGATCACCGCGACGGCCCAGCGGCCGTGACCCCCGGCCCGCCGCCGCGTTGTACGCCATGTCAAAGGCCGCAGTTCCTGCGGCGCCCATCTCAGGAGGAGATTCTTGATGTCGCGTATCGCGAAGGCCGTCGCCGTCACCGCTGCCGCCGGTAGCGTTCTGGCCGCCGGTGCGGGTCTGGCCGTCGCCGATGCCGGAGCGCACGCTGCGGCGATCGGCTCGCCCGGTGTCCTGTCGGGCAACGTCGTCCAGGTTCCGGTGCACGTTCCGATCAACCTGTGCGGCAACACCGTGAACGTGATCGCCCTGCTGAACCCCGCGTTCGGCAACACCTGCATCAACGCGTCGGGCGACGCGAAGCACACCGACCACCACACCGAGGGCTACGGCGGCTGACCGGCCACCGCCACGGCTGATTCCCGGGAAGGGCCCCCGCCGGACGGCGGGGGCCCTTCCCCGTGCCCGCGCCGCGCGGAACGGGCGGCGCATCACTCGTAGCGGTACAGGCCCCGGTGGCCGAGCAACTCGCGCGGGGTGACGTTCCACGGCGGCATCGGCTCGTCCAGGGAGATCACCCGACCGCGCTGGAGATCGCCCGGCGCAAGGGGGGCGGCGGGCAAGTAGCCGGAGTCGGGGTGCTGCTGCTGCCAGCGGTCCCAGAGCAGGTCGACGAACGCGTGGTGCAGCCAGAAGGCGGGGTCGTTCGGGGCGGTGCCGCCGGTCATGTGGCCGCCGATCCACTGGTGGACCTTGTTGTGGTTGCGCCAGCGCTCGCTCTTCGGGGCGGCCCAGCCCTCCAGCTTGTTGCGGAACCCGCCGTCGCGCGCGGTGGAGTTCCAGGGCGAGGTGTCGTACACCGGGTCGTCGAGCGCCCACTGCAACTCGGCCCGGGTGGGCAGGGTGATGGGGTTCTGCGGCCGGCCCAGGTTGCGGGTGAGGAAGCGGGCCTCCGAGAAGCCGACCGTGATCTCCCAGTTGCCCCGCCCGTGGGCGAACGGGCCGGTCGTCACCTGCCGGTCGCCCTCCCGGCCGGTACCGCCGAGGAAGTCCTCGGCCCACAGCGGGGAGGCCGGGCTGGTGTCGGTGGTCCAGTCCCAGTACGGGATGCTCACCCCCGGGTCGACGCCCCGGAGCAGCTGCTCGAACTCCAGCAGGTAGCGCCGGTGCCACGGGAAGAACGAGGGGGACATGTGGCCCACCCGCAGCTTGGTGTCCCGGTCGGGCACGAAGTACCTGTCGTGCGTGCGCACCAGGTCGTCGTACGCGCCGGTGCGCTTGACCTCCAGGACGGCCGCGGTGAACCGCTTCTTCTGGGCGCTGGTCAGGTTCCGCTGGTTCTGCCTGGTGTACAACGCGGGGCTCCTCCCGATCCGTGCGTCAGCCGTGGTGCGGGGCGGCGAGCGCCAGCCGTGTGGTGCCGAGTTCGTCGACGGCCGCGCGGGCGAGCTCCAGCGGGGTCGCGAAGGACTGGAAGTGGTTGATCCCGCTGAGGTAGCTGCCGTCGGCGCGGCGCATCACGTGCAGGGGGCGGCCGTCGATGCTGACCCCGGCCTCGGTGACCGCGATGTGCCGGCCGCGGTACGTTTCCGTCTCCTCGGCCAGGGGGGCCGGGGTGAGGGTCTGCCGGGGGCGGCGGGCGCGCAGGACGGGGGCCAGGGCGGCAGCGGTGCCGGCGAGCACCGCCGCGGTGAAGGCCGTGCGCAGGACCGTGCGGCGGGTCGGTCGTGCCCAGGCGGATGCGGCGTGCATACGTTCTCTCCCTCGCTCGGTGGTTCGCGCCACCGGGTCTAACGCGGCGCGGCGGGGGAGGTCACCTCGGCTGCACGGGACGCTTGTAGAAGAGGGTCGTGGGCTGCAGACGGCCCTCCGGGTCGGCGGCGTAATCGGGGATGCTGCCGGCCTCGGTCCAACCGGCGGCCCGGTAGACGCGCTCGGCGCCGCTGCCGGTCTCGGTGTCGAGGAAGAGCAGCAGCACCCCGGCGCGGGCGGCGGCCCGTTCGGCCTCGGCGAGCAGGGCGCGGGCGGTGCCGCGGCCACGGGCCCCGGGGTGGACCATCAGCTTGCGCAGCTCGGCGCGGTGCCGGCCGTTGGGCTTGGTCTCCCGCTGCCAGCTGACGGTGCCGTCGACGGGGGCGCCGGCTGCTGGGCGGGAGACCCACAGGGCGAGGGAGCCGTCGTCGAGGGCGGGCCGGAGGCCGTCCCACCAGGCGACGGCGCCCGCGCGGTCGAGATCGGCGAGGAAGCCGATCGAGGCGCCGCCCCGAACCACCGCGACGAGCAGGTCGGCGAGTTCGTCGCGGTGGAGGGGGAACCGGTCTGCGGTGATGCGGGAGATGAGCGCGGTCATGGGCCGAGCATAGGGACCGCCACCGGGCGGCTGCCGCCGGGGTGGACGGCGCGGGCCGCTTGGGCGGCCTACGGGGCGGGGAGTTCCGTGAAGTCCGCGACCAGGCCGTGGTGGTGTCCGGCCGTGCCGAGGGCCAGCGCGTCGGCCTTGGCCCGCTTGAGGTAGAGGTGGGCCGGGTGCTCCCAGGTCATGCCGGTGCCGCCGTGCAGCTGGACGCACTCCTCGGCGGCCCGCACCGCGACGCCGGAGCAGTGGGCCTGCGCCACGGCCACCGTGAGCGGTGCGTCCGCGGAGGCGGTGGCGAGGGCGTCGGCGGCCGCCCTGGCCGCCGCACGGGCGGAGGCGACGTCCAGCCAGAGCCGGGCGAGGCGGTGCTTGAGGGCCTGGAAGGAGCCGAGGGGCCGGTTGAACTGGTGGCGGGTCTTCAGATGGGCCACGGTCTGCGTCAGGCACCACTCGGCGATCCCGACCTGCTCCGAGGCGAGCAGCCCGGCCCCGGACAGCAGGGCCCCGGCCACGGCCGCGCGGGCCGTTCCCGGGTCGGCGAGCCGCGTGCCGGGCGCCCGGTCCAGGGTGACGTGGGCCGGCGGCCGGGTCAGGTCCAGCGGGACCTGCGGCGTGAGCGAGACGGCGGCCGCCTCGACCGCGTACAGCCCGGTGTCCGCGAGGACCAGCAGCACGTCGGCGGCGGCCGCGTCCGCCACCGTCGTGGCCCGACCGGTGAGCATCCCGCCCCCGGCGTCCCGTACGGGGGGCGGCAGGGGCGCCCCCGGGCCCAGGGTCAGCGGCAGCGCCGGTACGCAGACCCGCCGGCCGGCGGCCAGTTCGCGCAGCAGCGGCTGCGCCTCGGTCGGGTCGCAGCCCAGCAGGATCTCCGTCGCCAGCACCGCGCTGGTCAGGTAAGGCGCCGGGGCCACGGCGCGGCCGAGCTCTTCCAGGACGACGGCGGCCTCGCGGTGGCCGGCGCCCTGACCGCCGAGCTTCTCGGGGACGAGCAGCCCGGCCGTGCCGATCTCGGCGGCGAGGATGCGCCAGAGGGCGGGGTCGTGGGGCCGGCCGGTCTCGACGCGGGCGAGCAGGGCGGCGGGGGTGCAGCGGTCGGCGAGTAGGGCGCGTACGGCGGCGCGGAGGGCTTCCTCGGTGTCGGAGTAGAGCAGGTCGAGCTCGGCCGCGGGGAAGGTCGTCATCGGGAGAGGTCCTTCCAGGGGAGGTCCTTGTCGTCGCGGGGCTCGGCGGGCAGTCCGAGGACGCGTTCGGCGATGATGTTCAGGAGGATTTCGCTGGTGCCGCCCTCGATGCTGTTGCCCTTGGCGCGCAGGTAGCGGTATCCGGCGTCGCGGCCGGTGAAGTCGACGGTCTCGGGCCGGCGCATCGTCCAGTCCTCGTACACCAGGCCGTCCTCGCCGAGGAGTTCCACCTCCAGTCCGCTGATCTCCTGGTTGAGCCGGGCGAAGGTGTACTTCATGCCGGAGCCCTCGGGGCCGGGCTGTCCGGCGGCCAGCTGCTGGCGCAGCCGCTCGCCGGTCAGCCGGGCGACCTCGGCCTCGACCCACAGCCGGAGCAGGTGCTGGTGCAGGGCGTGGGTGCGCAGGCCGGGCCGTTCGCGCCAGGCGGCGGCGACGGGTGCGATCATGCCGCCTTCGCGGGGGATCCGCATGCCGCCGATGGAGACCCGCTCGTTCATCAAGGTGGTGCGGGCGACCTCCCAGCCCTGGCCGACGGCGCCGAGGCGGTGGGAGTCGGGGATGCGGACGCCGGTGAGGAACACCTCGTTGAACTCGGCCTCGCCGGTGATCTGGCGCAGCGGCCGGACTTCGACGCCGGGGGCGTGCATGTCGCACAGGAAGTAGGTGGTGCCCCGGTGCTTGGGCAGGGCGGGGTCGGTGCGGGCGATCAGGATGGCCCAGCGGGCGGTGTGGGCGCTGGAGGTCCACACCTTCTGGCCGTCCACCACCCACTCCCCCGCGGCCTCGTCGAGGACGGCCCGAGTGCCGAGGGCGGCGAGGTCGGAGCCCGCGCCGGGCTCGCTGAAGAGCTGGCACCAGACCTCTTCGCCGACCCACAGCGGGCGCAGGAAGCGCTGCTTCTGCTCCTCGGTGCCGTACGCCAGGATCGTCGGGGCGGCCATGCCGAGGCCGATGCCGATGCGGCGCGGGTCGTTGTCGGGGGCCCCGGCGGCCTCCAGGGCGGCGTCGACGGCGGCCTGGAGGGAGCGGGGCGCGCCGAGCCCGCCGAGCCCTTCGGGGTAGTGGACCCAGGCGAGGCCGGCGTCGAAGCGGGCCCGCAGGAAGGCGGTGCGGTCGGTGGTGGCGGGCGGGTGCGCGGCGAGCAGCTCCCGGACCCGCCGGGCGAGTTCCTCGGGGGTGGTCACCGTCGGGCACCTCCGTCCGGGCCCGGTACGACGACCAGCCGGCCGGTGGTGGTGCCGTCGGCGACGCGCTGCACGGCGTCTGCGGCTCCGGCGAGCGGTACCCGTTCGCTGACCAGCGGTGTGACGGCGCCCTCGGCGGCGAGCCGGGTGAGTTCGGTGTGGCAGGCGAGGACCGCGGCCGGATCCTTGGCGGCGTAGAGCCCCCAGTGCAGCCCGAGGATGGAGTAGTTCTTGATCAGGGCGTGGTTCAGCGCGGGGGCGGGGACGGTGCCGCCGGCGAAGCCGACGACGACGATCCGGCCCTCGAAGGCCACGCACTTGGCGGAGGCGGTGTAGGCGCTGCCGCCCACGGAGTCGTAGACGACGTCGGCGCCGCGGCCGCCGGTGAACTCCTTCACCCGGGCTGCGACGTCCTCGGTGGTGCGGTCGATGACGAGGTCGCAGCCGAGTTCCTCGGCGGTGCGGGCCTTGGCCCGGCCTCCGACGACGCCGATGACGGTGGCTCCGGCGGCCTTGCCGAGCTGGACGGCGGCACTGCCGACCCCGCCGGCGGCCGCGTGCACGAGCAGGGTTTCGCCCGCCTGGAGGCGGGCCCGGCGGTGCAGGCCGAACCAGCCGGTCTGGTAGCCGATGTGCAGGGCGGCGGCCTGTGCGTCGTCGAGGCCCTCGGGGGCGGGCAGCAGGCCGCGGGCGGGGGCGGTGACGTACTCGGCGAACCCGCCGTGCGGCAGGCTGGGGTTGGCGATGACCCGGCGGCCGTCCTCGGTCTCGCCGCAGACCTCGACGCCGGGGGTGAAGGGCAGGGGCGGGCGGATCTGGTACTGGCCGCGCACGAGGAGTGCGTCGGGGAAGTTGACGTTCGCGGCGAGGACGCGCAGCCGTACCTCTCCCTCGCCGGGCACCGGTTCGGGGACCTCTTCGAGGCGCATGGCCTCGCGGGGTTCGCCGGTCGTGTGTACGCGCCAAGCCTGCATCCGGGGCCTCCAGCCGCCGTCGGGGGAACCACGCTCCGCCGCGCATACTAAGCGGTCGCTTGCCCTCTTGGGAACGGTGTGACGGGGCTGGCGCCCCGGACGGTGGATCAGCGCGAGAAGAGTTCGAAGGTCACGGCCGGGCGGCCCCCGAAGCGGGCCCCCGCCCGCTCGGCGAATCCGGTCAGGAAGGTGCGGCAGTACTCGTGCGGATCCTGATCGGTGAGGACCTCTATGTAGGTCTTGTGTTCCATCAGCGACTGGATGGAGCGTTCCAGTCCGGCGGTGGCGTCCGCCGCGTGCGTCGGGGTGGGAGATCCGGCGACGGCGATCCAGCGCACGCCGTTCCACGGTTCGAGGCCCTGCTCGGTCAGCAGCTCGGGGAAGATCCACCGGTTGCCGGCGTCGGCGGCGGCGTCCAGCGCGGCCCGGCCGACGGCCTTGTGGTCGGGGGTGTTCCAGAACCCGCCGTGCTCGCCGCCCCAGGTGTCCCGGTGGTTGAGGGTGATGAGGAGTTCGGGCCGGTGGCGCCGGATGGCGGCTGCGATGTCCCGACGCAGGTCGAGGCCGTACTGGAGGACGCCGTCGCGGTGGTCGAGGAACTCCACGGTGGAGACCCCGACGACGGCGGCGCTGGCCCGCTGCTCGGCCTCGCGCAGTGGGGCGCACTCCTCCGGGGGGATGGTGTCGATGCCGGCCTCGCCGCGCGTGGCCAGGAGGTAGATCACCTCGCGTCCGCCGTCCGTCCAGTCGGCGATCGCCGCGGCCCCGCCGTACTCCAGGTCGTCGGGGTGGGCCACCACCGCGAGGGCGCGCTGCCAGTCGGTGGGCATGGGTGCGAGCTGGGCGGGCTGTTCCTGATGTTGGGTCATGTCCCGCACAATAGGCCAGACATGAGCACATCGGGCGACCCGTCCTGGGCCAGCGCCCCGCCGCGGACGAGTGCCGGGCCGGGCGGTCCGGGACGTGGCTGCCGGCGCACCTCCTGCCGGTCCGGCGCACGGGCCCGGCAGTAGCCGGGGCCCGTGGCATTGGCGGCTGGCAGGTCGGGGCGGGGATCCTAGAACGCGACGACCGAGCGGAGCACCTCGCCGCGCTCCATCCGGGCGAAGGCGTCCTCGACCCCGTCGAGCGGGATGGTCTCGGAGACGAAGGCGTCCAGGTCGAGGCGGCCCTGCAGGTACAGGTCGACCAGCAGCGGGAAGTCCCGCTCGGGCAGGCAGTCCCCGTACCAGGAGGACTTCAGGGCGCCGCCGCGGCCGAAGACGTCCAACAACGGGAGTTCGAGCTTCATCTCCGGCGTGGGCACGCCGACGAGGACCACGGTTCCGGCCAGGTCCCGGGCGTAGAAGGCCTGCCGGTAGGTCTCGGGGCGGCCGACCGCCTCGATGACGACGTCCGCGCCGTTCCCACCGGTGAGTTCCTGGATCGCCTTGACCACGTCTTCCGTGCGGCCGTTCACGGTGTGGGTGGCACCGAGACCACGGGCCCACTCCAGCTTCCGGTCGTCGAGGTCGACGGCGATGATGCGGGACGCACCGGCCAGGCGGGCCCCGGCCACGGCCGCGTTGCCCACTCCCCCGCAACCGATGACCGCGACCGAGTCGCCCCGCCCGACGCCGCCGGTGTTCAGCGCGGCACCGAGGCCGGCCATGACCCCGCAGCCGAGGAGGCCGGCCGCGGCCGGCGAGGCGGCCGGGTCGACCTTGGTGCACTGGCCGGCGGCGACCAGGGTCTTCTCGGCGAACGCGCCGATGCCGAGCGCCGGGGACAGCGGGGTGCCGTCTTCCAGCGTCATGGGCTGGGTGGCGTTGTGCGTGGCGAAGCAGTACCAGGGGCGACCCCGCTTGCAGGCCCGACAGGTGCCGCACACCGCACGCCAGTTGAGGACCACGAAGTCGCCGGGCGCGACGGCGGTGACGTCCGGCCCCACCGCCTCCACGATGCCGGCGGCCTCGTGGCCGAGGAGGAAGGGGAACTCGTCGTTGATGCCGCCCTCGCGGTAGTGCAGGTCGGTGTGGCAGACCCCGCAGGCCTGGACACGGACCAGCGCCTCGCCGGGCCCGGGGTCCGGTACGAGGATCGTCGTCGTCTCCACCGGTGCGCCCTTGCTCCGTGCGATGACCCCGCGTACGCGATGCGTCACGTCATACCCCGCTCTGTTCGGATCTGTCTGGATCCACGAACGTACACGGGCGGGGCCGGCTAAGGGAGTTGTGTCACGCCTTCGCTCCCGTGGTGGCGAGTTCCGGCGGTAGGGCGGCGCGCAGTGCCGCCCCGAAGGCGGCCACGGCAGGGTGGGCGGCGGCTCCGCTGCGGAAGGCCATCCGGGTACGACGCTCCATCAGCAGCCGGGTGAGGGCCACGGCGGGGGCGGCGTCCTCCGGGATGCCGAGCTGCGGTACGACCGCGACGCCCTGGCCTGCCGCGACGAGGGCGAGCACGGTGGCGAACTCGTCGACCCGGTGGCGCACCCGCGGGGTGAAGCCGGCCGCCCGGCAGGCCCGTACGGTCATGGCGTGACAAAGGGTGCCGGGGGTGGCGGTGATCCAGGGGGCGTCGGCGTGGGCCCGCAGGACGGCGCCCTGGTCGAGGGCCGCCCCGGTTCCGGATGCCGGTCCGGATACGGCCCCGGATCCGGGTCGGGGTGCCGATGCCGGTGGGGGTGCGGGTGCGGGTGCGGCCAGGTACATCGCCTCGCGGAAGAGGGGTTCGGTGGCGAGGCCGGGCTCCGGCGGCGCGGGGACGAAGTCGTACTCGTGCACCAGGGCCACGTCCAGGTCGCCGGCGCGCAGGGCGTGCGCCACGGCCGCCGGGTCGGTCTCCGAGACCATCGGCTCCAGCCCCGGATGGCGCCGGGCCAGGGCGACCAGGGCCGCCGGGACGATGGCCCTGGTGGCGGTGGGGAAGGCGCCGATGCGCAGGGCGCCGGCCAGGCCGCTGCGCGCCTCGGCGAGATCGGCCGCGGCCTCCTCCAGTCGTTCCAGCACGGCCTCGGCGTGCCGGACCAGGTTCTGGCCGGCCGGGGTGAGGCGCACGCTGCGGCCGGTGCGTTCGAGCAGGGGGAGGCCGGCTTCGCGTTCGAGGACGGCGAGTTGCTGGGAGACGGCCGAAGGGCTGAAGGCGAGCGCTTCCGCCACGGCGGCGATCGTGCCGCGGCGGGCGAGTTCGCGCAGCAGGCGCAGGCGTCGTACGTCGAGCATCGGCCCAGCTTACGGTTCGGGTAAGAAATGCGAACTGGATTTGACGGTCGGGGCGTTCGAAGATCTTCGACATGGCACAGGACACCGCCCTTCACGGGATTCACGTACCGCTGATCACCCCCTTCACACGCACGGGGGACGTGGCCGCCGAGGCGCTGGAGGCACTCGCCCACCAGGTGCTCGACGAGGGGGCCGCCGGCATCGTCGCCCTCGGGACCACCGCCGAGACCGCCGCCCTGGAGGAGGCCGAGCGCGAGCTCGTCACCGACGTCTGCGCCCGGGTCTGCCGGGAGCGGGGGGCGGTGCTGACCGTGGGAGCCGGAGGGAGCGGCACCCGGGGCGCCGAGGCCGCGCTGCGCCGGCTCGCGGACCGGCCCGAGGTGCGGGCGGCGCTGGTGACCGTACCGCCGTTCGTCCGGCCCGGGGTGGAAGGGGTGGTGGCACACTTCGCGCGGCTGGCGGAGGTCAGCCCCGTACCCCTGGTCGTCTACCACATCCCGTACCGGACCGGTCAGCAGCTGGACGCGGCAGCGCTGCGGCGGCTCGGCGAGCTGCCTGCGGTGATCGGCGTGAAGTACGCGGCCGGCGGCATCGACCAGGACACGGTGGCGCTCCTCGGCGACCTGCCGGACTCCTTCACGGTGCTGGCGGGCGACGACGTCTACCTGTCGCCGATGCTGGCGATGGGCGCGACCGGCGGGATCCTCGCCTCGGCACATCTGGCGACGGCGCGGTACGCGGAGCTGGCCGCGGCCTGGCGGGCCGGCGACCTGCCGCGGGCCCGGGCGCTGGGCCACGCCCTGGCCGCCCTGTCGGCTGCCGCCTTCGCCGAGCCCAATCCGGTGGTGGTCAAGGGGGTGCTCCACGCACAGGGCCGGATCCCGACCCCGGACGTGCGGCTGCCGCTGCTGCCGGCGGGCCCGGGAGCGGTGGCGGAGGCGTTGGAACGGCTGGAACGACTGGAACGGCCGGGGCAGCCGGAGCGGCTGGAGGGGCCCGAGCGCACGGGTCGGCCGGCGCGGGGCTGAGACGCGTCGGGGAATGCCCCGGACCATGGCGGGCGCGCCGGATTGCGCCCGCCGCGGGCGGTTGGGAAGGAACGACCTGGATGCCCGAATCGGACACATAGAGGGGCGAGTTGCCCGTTTTGCACTCGGCGCCCGAAACCCGTGATATGGGTCACGCGCGCAGCCTCAACATCATTTATCCGGTAGGCCGGGTTCCCTTTTCTGGAAAGGAATTCCGGCATTTCCCGAAGCGTCCCCCCAAGGTCATTTTCCGGATCCGCGCGGGCCATTCGATCACCCGGGGGATTTCGAGCCTTGTTCCGTTCCCGCGGACTCGCTTACGGTCACGTCGTTCCCGGCGGGCAGCTGCCGAATCCGGCCGCCGCCAGGGCTCCCCCCGCACCCGCACGTGAGGAATTCCGCCATGCCCGGTCACGGCAAGCACCGCCGCCCCAAGCAGCGTCCGATCACCCGCAAGCTGGCCTTCGCAGGCACCGGCGGCGCGGCCCTGGCCCTCCCGCTCATCGGCGCGACCACGGCCGGTGCGGTCGGCCAGCCCGCGCTCTCCCCCGCCGTGACCCCCGCGTCGCTGCCCGCGGCGGCGCCGGCCAAGGCTCCCGCGGTCAAGACGGCCACGCCCACCACCTACTCCGTGACCGCCGGCGACACCCTCTCGAAGATCGCCGCCCAGCACTCGGTGAGCGGCGGCTGGCAGGCCCTGTACGAGGCCAACCGCAGCGTCATCGGCACCAACCCTTCGGTCATCCGCCCCGGCACCAAGCTGAGCATCGGCGCCGCCGCGAAGGCGGCCGTGGCCAAGGCGAAGGCCGCGGTCAAGCCGGCCACCACGTACCCGAACAACCTCGACGGGTGGATCCGGGAGTCCCTGGCCGTCATGGCCAAGCACGGAATCCCCGGCACCTACAACGGCATTTACCGCAATGTGATGCGCGAGTCCTCCGGAAACCCGCGGGCCATCAACAACTGGGACTCCAACGCCGCGGCCGGCATTCCCTCCAAGGGCCTGCTCCAGGTCATCGACCCCACCTTCCGGGCCTACCACGTGCCCGGCACCTCGACCGACTCGTACGACCCCGTCGCGAACATCACGGCCGCCTGCAACTACGCGGCCGCCCGCTACGGTTCCATCGACAACGTCAACGGCCCGTACTGACGGACCCGGACCGGGCGGCGGCCGCCCGGGACGCGCGGGCGCGGGCCAGGGTGCGCAGGGGTGCCGCCACGCCGTAGCCGACGTCGCGGCGCAGGGCGCCCGCGCCGGCCCGCTCCACCGCCGCCAGCTGGTGTCCCATCAGCTCGGTCATGGTGGCGACGACCGGGCGCAGTCCCGGCTCGACCAGGCCGAGGATGCCGTCGACGGCCTCCAGGGCGGTCCGGGCGCGCTGCGTCGCCGCGTCGAGGAGGGCGCGGACGGCGGGGGTGTCCCGGGCCTGTTCGAGGTCGGCCCGGGTCACGGAGTGCTCGGCGAGGAGGGCGCGCGGCAGGCAGAGCCGGCCGTCGGCGAGGTCCCCGGCGAGGTCTGCGAGGAAGTCGACGCGCTGGGCGGCGTCCACGAACCGACGCCAGCCGGCCGCCTGTTCCCCGTCGGGGCCGCCCTCGTACTGCAGGCCGGTGAAGGCCATCAGGCCCGGCCAGGCGTAGGCGTCGAGGTAGGCCTGGAAGTCCTCCTCGGTGCCGAAGCCGTCGAAGCCGGCCTCGGCGGTGGACGCGCCGTCCAGGAACCGGGCGATCCACTGTGCGGGCAGCCCCCGCGATGCCACCGCGTGCGCGTAGGCGCGCAGCAGCGGGTCGGGACTGTCCCCGGTCCGCAGGGCCGTGTCGACGCGGCCGGACAGCTCGGCCAGGCCGTGGCGGCGCTGCTGCGGGGTGCCGGTCTCGGCCACGTCGTCGACCAGGTTCATGAAGCCGACCCCGGCCGTCATCCACGGCACCAGGGCGGGCGCGGCGAGCAGGCGCAGCGTCAGGTACGGGGCCGGCTCCCGGCGCAGGACCCGGCGGGCGACGCGGGTGTAGTCGTCGCGCAGCCGGGGGTCGCGTATGCCGGCCGCCGTGAGGGTCGTGCGCCAGGTGGGCATGGTGGTCGTGCTCCTCCAACCGTGTCGGACCGTACGCACGTGCGTACGACGTGCGTACGGGTACACGATCTCAAAGGCGGTAGACCTTCTTCACCTTGCCTTGGGTGTCGGCGTGGATGTAGCCGCCCTGGCCGTACTCGTCGCTGAGGTAGGGCCGCATGGAGGGGCTGGCGTCGAAGAGCCAGGGCTCGATGATGACGTAGCGCGAGGTCGGGTTGGCGACGCCGAGCTCCTGCTTGGCCGTGTCGAGCAGGCCGGGCAACGCGTCCCAGTTGACGCCGCCCATGTCGATCGGCGGCTCGTCGGGCTTGACGGTGCCGCCGGGGCCGCTGCGCTTGGCCTCGCCGTCGCGGTAGTCCCAGCGGTCGTAGGTCTTGGCGCCGGGGCTGGTGGGGATCGACGCGATGACGTACTCCTCGTAGACGGTCATCTCGACGAAGGTGGTCGTGCCCGTCTTCTGCTTGAACGCCTCGATCGCGGTCCGGACGTTGGCGGGGGTGAGCAGGCTTCCCTTCGCTGCGGCGGGGCCGCCCTTTCCGCTGGGCGCGGCCGACTTGGCGCCGCCGGTCGCGGCCGGAGTGGCGGGCGCGGAGGCACTGGAGCCGCCGGAGCCGCCCGAGCCACCGCCCTTGGCGCCGTCCTCCGTCTTGCCCCCGGGAAGCCCGTTGACGAGGGCGACCGCGCCGCCGACCAGGGCCACCACGAGGAGGCCGCCGATCAGGGCCGGGCGGCGACGTGCAGCAGCGGTGGGCACGGGTGCGGTGGCCCCGTACGGCGATCCGCCGCCGGGGGTGAACGGCGGCGGGGCGTACGGTCCGGCGGGGGCCGTCCCGCCGGGCGGTACCGGGCCTGCCCCGGCCGGGGGGACGGCCGGGGGAACGGGCATCGCCGGCGGGGCCGCAGCCGGCTGCGGCGCGGAGAGCTGGGTGCTCGGCGGGCCGTACTGGCCGAGGCCCGCCGGGGGCGTCCGCGGGACGGCCGAAGCCCCGAGAGCAGCGCTCGCGTCCCGGAGCAGTTGTTCCAGCCGGGCTGCGTCGGGCCGGAGGGCCAGGTCCCGTACGAGCAGCTGTTCCAGGACGGGCCCCAGCGGACCGGACCGCACGGGGGCGGGGACCGGGTCCTCCAGCACGGCGACGACGGTGGCCAGGCTGGTGGCGCGGCGCATCGGGTGCGTGCCCTCCGCAGCCACGTACAGCAGCATGCCGAGGGACCACAGGTCGGAGGCCGGTAGGCCCTCCTCGCCGCGCGCCCGCTCGGGCGCGATGTACTCCGGCGAGCCGATGAGCACGCCGGTGGAGGTGAGGGCGGTCGAGCCGTGCAGGGCGGCGATGCCGAAGTCGGTCAGCACGGCCGAGCCGTCGGCCCGCAGCAGCACGTTGGCCGGCTTCACGTCGCGGTGCAGCACCCCTTCGGCGTGCGCGGCGCGCAGCGCGGACAGGACGTCGAGGCCGATCCTGATCACGTCGGCGACCGGCATCGGCCCCGATTCCAGCCGGTCGTGCAGGGAGCCGCCCTTGACCAGCTCCATCACGATCCACGGGTGCCCGTCCGTGCCGGCCGCGGGCTCGACGATGTGGTGGATGGTCACCACGTTCGGGTGCGCGAGGCGGGCCAGGGCCCGGGCCTCGCGCACCGCGCGCTCCCGCAACTGGACGGTGAGGCCGGGCTGGGCCTCGGCCGTCGCCGGGTCCGGCGGGCGCACCTCCTTCAGGGCGACATCGCGGTGCAGGGCGATGTCGCGGGCGCGCCACACCGTGCCCATGCCACCGGCGCCGAGGGGCGCCACCAGTTCGAATCGGCCGTCGACCAGCTGTCTGCCGGCCTCACTTCTGTCCATGGCGGGACATCGTAGGCGGCGCCGCCGTCAACAGCGTCGCCGGTCCTCCGTCAGCATGCCCTGCACGGTGGACACGGTGCGGTCGTAACATCCGCGCGGCGCCTCGGCCCCGTACAGCCGGTAGCGCTCGGTGCTGGTGCCGACCGCGTGCCGCTGCTCGCGCGGCACGTTCACCGTGTAGCTCGCGTCGCCCGTGTAGGTGTCGTCGAGGCGGGTGCGGTCCACGGTCCGGCCGCCGCGCAGGGTGGTCTTCTCGGCACGGTCGCCGAGGGTGATGACGGTGCGCAGCCGGTCCCCGGCGCCGAGGACCGTCTCGCCGTCCATCGTGTAGGTGCGTGCGGTGCGGGTGGTGGCGTGGCCGCGGGTGACGCTCTCCTCGTCCGTCCACGTGGCCGTCAGGGCGTCCTGGCCCTCGCCGTCCGTCCAGCGGTGCACCGACGTGTTGCGGACGCTGCGGGTGACGGTGGTGGTGACCCGGCCGTGGGAGGTGTCGAGCCGGCCGGAGACGGTCAGGCGGTGCCCTCCTTCGGTGTCGAGGCGGTGCGCGGTGGTGCCCGTACCGGGCGTGAAGCGACTGGAGTTGGCCGGTTCGCCCTCCTCGTGCCGGGTCAGGGAGCCGGTGACGACGGCCCGGCCCTCGTCCTGCCACAGCAGGAGGTTCGCCGGGGTGCTCCAGCCGGTCTGCCCGGCCGGGACTCCGTCGACGGAGACCTCGATCCGGTGCTCGCGGCCGTCGTTGAGGAGCGCGGCGAACGGGGTCAGGTCGTAGACGATCGGCCGGACGTCGAAGGCGCGCGGCGCGGGCACCACGTACCAGAGGAACGGGTTGGACCAGCCGCCGGTCCACACGTGCGGGAAGGGGGCGGCGATGCCGGCGAGCCGCCCGTCGACGGAGATCCGGACCTCCCGGTAGGGGCCGCCGGAGGCCTTGCAGGAGTAGGGGGCGGCGTCCGGCGTGGTCATGTACCAGTACTCCTCGCAGCCGCCGCCGGAGCCGGTCGCGTACACCTCGGCGAGGATCCGCTCGGTGTTGCGCGGGGTGGTGACGGCGGGGCGGGTGAGCGGGAGGACCCGGTCGGGGGTGTCGGGGACCGCGGTGTGCCGCTCGACCGTGTGGAAGGTGAGGGTGACCTTGACGTCGATGACGCCGGTGTAGGTGTCGTTGACGACGTTGCCGATCAGCATCTCGACGGGCCGGGACTTGCTGAAGGTGTCCCGGTAGTGGGTGACGTCCTTCTCGACGGACCAGGTGATGCCGTCGGGTGAGGGCTCGGGGGTGGAGGTGCGCAGGATCTCGACGCCGCCGAGGGAGAGGTGGCCGAGGCGGTCGTACTGGCGGCCCTTGACCTTGCCTTCGAGGCGGAGGACCACCTTGGCCCAGGGACCGGTGCCACAGCCGGCGGGCGGGGTGTAGGTACCGGTGTACGGGGTGAAGTCACGGAACTGCGCCTCGACGAGGGTCAGTTCGCAGGACCGGGTCGCGGGGCGCTCCAGCGGCGGGGCCGCGGTGAGCGGGTCGTGCCAGTCGGTGCCGAACTCGGCGGGCGGGTCGGCCGCGACGGCGGCGGCCGACGGGGCGGGCGGGGGCCCGGCGGCGTGCGCGGGCCCCGCGGCGGCCAGCGTGGCCGCGGCGAGCGCGAGCGCGCCGAGCAGGCCGGTGATCCGGTGTCGTGTCATGGCCCCGCAGTGAAGCCCGCCGGCGTCGCCCCCCGCCAGGCCCTCCGCCCGCGCCCTGGCCGGATCCCGCCCCCGCCGGGGGCCCTTCATCGAACGACGGGGTGCGTTCCGCGTACACCGTGTCCCCCGGGCGGAAGACGGCCCCGCCGACGGTAACGGGCTCGTCGACCGTGCCGGCGCCGTCTTGCCCTCTCGCGCGGCACGGTGCCCGGGGCCGTGACCCCGGGGTCGAGGCCGCCGAGTGCGCCCCCCTCGCGGACCGCGCCGTTGATGATCGGCCCGTCCCGTCCAGCTGCGCTGCGCGGCTCCGGCGTCCGTGAAGGAGACGGTTCGCACACCGGCCCGGCGAAGAGCCGGCGCCCGCCGAACGGAAGACGGTGGTGCGGAACCGGCCGGCCCGGGTTCCCTGTCAGTCGCGGGAGTGGCCGAAGAGGATGCGGTAGCCGATGAGCAGCACGAGTGACCCGGCGATCGCGGAGCCCCAGGTGGCGGGGTCGTAGAACTCGTTGGCGATCGGCTTGTCGAGGAACTTCGCGGAGAGCCAGCCGCCGGTGAAGGCCCCTGCGATGCCGATGAGCGTGGTGCCGATCAGACCCCCGGGGTCGCGCCCCGGCAGCAGGAGTTTGGCGACGGCGCCGGCCAGCAGCCCCAGCACGATCCAGCTGACGATCCCCATGCCGTGTTCACTCCGCTCTGCCCGTGCGTGGTCGGTCTCGAGGAGGAGGACGCGGGGAGGGCCGAAACGGTTCTCAGCCCCGGCGGGTCCGCGACGCGGCGATCGCCGTGACCAACACCGCGGCCGCGGCGAGGCCCCCGCAAGCGCGCCGGCAGCGCACCGCGCCGGGCGAACCGGCGGCGAGCACCGACCGGTTCGACCGGTAGGACAGCACCGAGCGGCGCGACAGGGCGCTGAGCAGGGAGCCCGAGCTCAGCCAGGATCCGACGGAGCCGAGGGAGAGCGCCGAGCCGACCGAGCCGACGGACAGGACGCTGCCGAGGGAGCCGACGGAGAGCACCGAGCCCACCGAGCCGATGGACAGCACCGAGTTCCGGGACCAGAGCGAGAGGAACGATCCGTCAGCAGCCGCACCCGTCTTGTGCCTCATGCGGTCATGCTGCCACACGGCCGGCCTCCCCGGGGTTCGCGGCGCAGTGCGTACGCCCGCCGTCCGGTGCCGTACGGGTCAGGAGCAGCACCCCGCGGGCCGCCGCCAGCGCGCCCGCGACGGCGAGCAGGAGGCCGACGGCGCCTCCCTGGAGGCGTTCACCGAGCAGGACCGTGCCGATCGCGGCCGCGGCGAGCGGGTTGGCCAGGTTGACCACGGCGAGGGGTGCGCCGAGTCCGCCCCGGTAGGCCCGCTGCGACAGGAGCATCCCGCCGACCGCGAAGACGACGACGAGCCCCGCCACGGCGAGGACGCGCCCGCTCAACGGGGAGCCCCCGCGGCCGGCCGCCACGGCCACCGTCTGCGTCAGCGCGGAGGCGACGGCCGAGGCCAGCCCGGAGGCGGTCGCGTGCCGCAGCCCCGAGCGCACGCCCCCGCGTACGGTCAGCAGGCCTATCGCGGCGGCGGTGGCGCCGGACACGGCGAGCGCTTCGGCCAGGGTGAGGGTGTCGTCCGGGGCCGGCCCGGAAGCCGGGAGCAGCAGCAGGCCGAGCCCGGTGACGGTGGCCAGGGTGCCGCGCCATTCGGTGGCGGCGACGCGGCGGCCGGCCCGGCGGGCACCCATGGGCACGGCGGCGACGAGGGTGAGCGCCCCGAGCGGCTGGACCAGGGTGAGCGGCCCGTAGCGCAGGGCGGCGGCGTGCAGCAGCGCGGCGGCGGTGTTGAGGCCCGCGGACCACCACCAGGCGCCGTGACCGAGCAGGGCGCGGGCGGTGCGGGCCACGGCGGCGCTGGCGAGGCGTTCCTGGGCGACCGCGGCACAGGCGTAGGCCGCGGCGGAGGCGAGGCAGAGTGCGACGGCGAGGACGGTGGCGTTCACCGGCCGGCTCCGGCGGGCCCGGCGACGCGGCCGGGGGACCCGGGCCCGTCCGCCGGCCCGGCCGACGTGGTGTGGCAGCTCATTCCCGGCCTCGCTTCCTCTCATCGGTCCTGCGTGCGGGCGCCGCCCGAGCGCGAGTCCGGCGGTGACCAGCGGCTGGTCCGGACCGCTACAACACCGAGACGCCAGTGTATCGATACATGCACGTATCGATACGCGGGTGTACCGATACGCAAGCGTTCCTCTACACTTCGGCGACGGAAGCATCCGCTGCGGAGCCCGAGGAGAGCAGCACCCATGTCGTCGACGCAGCCCGCCGGGCGCCGCTCCAAGATCACCCCCGAGCGGATGCAGGAGTTCTACGACGCCGTCCTGGACGAGCTGCGCGAGCACGGCTACGAGGCCCTGACCATGGAGGGCGTCGCCGCGCGGGCCTGCTGCGGCAAATCGACGCTCTACCGGCAGTGGAAGACCAAGCCGCACCTGGTCGCGGCGGCCCTGCGCGCGCACCGGCAGGGCACCCTGGCCGCGGTCGACACCGGCTCCTTGACCGGCGACCTGCGCGAGGCGGCCCGGATCGCCGCCGGCACCTCGGGGCGCGACACCCGGCTCACCCAGGCCCTCGGGCACGCGGTGCTCAGTGACGAGAAGCTCCAGGCGGCCCTGCGCGAGGCACTGGTCGAGCCGGAGCTGGCCGCGTTCGCGGCGATGGTGGCGCGGGCCGTGGAGCGGGGGGAGATCGTTCCGGACCATCCGGCCTTGGAGTTCCTGCCGGCGCAGCTCATGGGCGTCCTGCGGATCCGGCCGGTTCTGGAGGGGCGGTACGCGGACGCCGACTACCTGGTGCGGTTCGTTGACGCGGCCGTGCTGCCCGCCCTGGGCCTGCCCGCCGCCCCGGCGCCCCGGGCCGGTTCCGACCGCCCCGCCCCGCAGGGGGCGTCCGAACCCGGCGCAGCCCCGCGGCGTGCGCCCGGCGGGCTCTGATCCTGCCCCTGAACCGGTGGGCCCCCGTCACGATGACCGGACGGAGCCCGCCCGCGCTGCCTCGTGGGGACGGCGGCAGCGCGCCGGCCGGACCGGGCGGCGGCCACCCGCGCGCGAGGTGGCGGCCGCCCGGTCCGCACGGCCGACCCCTCCCCCTGGCGGGTCAGACGTGTTCGGCGCCCATCGCGCGGACGAACTCCTCCGCATCGGCGTCGTAGCCCCGTACGGCGGTGTCCAGCAGCCAGCAGCCCCCGCCGTCGCGCGTGAACCGCGCGATCGTGGCGGCGGTGGCGTGCGGGACGGCCTCGAAATCGGTCACCGCGAGGTCGGTGTGGCCCTCGCGGATCCGGACGCCCGTACCCCCTATGGCGGCGAACGTCTTGCGCCGGCCGCCGCGCGGACCGGCGTCCTGGATCAGCACGCCGACCACGACCCGCACCGACTCCGGCCGCATCCGGTCCAGTTCGAGGGTCATCACCTCGTCGAAGCCGAAGCCCTGGCCGGTGCGGCTGTCGCGGTTGAGCGTGATGGTGCCGTCGGGCGAACGGCTGCCGAAGTGGACGACCTGGACGGGCTCCCCGTACGGGTCGGCGGCGCCGTAGACCGCCGCCACGATGTCCAGGTCGTGCGGGGGCGCGCCCGCGGGGCTCGGGTCCCACCGCAGCGCGATCTCGATCTTCGCCAGGCTCTTGCGTACTCCGCTCGCCGAACCGGTCACCGAACTCCCCCTCCGCTCTTCGGGTGTTGCCCGGCCATGCTGTCATGCGGGGGCGGCTCCGGCGCGGGCGACCGCATGTTCCCGGCCATTCGGGCTCCGGGGTGCGCGGCCCAGTTCCGCCCGGCGGACGCTACGTTCCGGGGGCGACCCGTACGGTCTCCACCCAGTCCGGGGGCTGCGGGGCGTCCTCGCCGATCAGTGCGGCGATCAGCCGGCAGGACGAGGGTTCGTCGGGCCATGGCGTGAAACCGTCGGTCAGCACGACGACGATGTCCGGCCGGTCCGGCGCCGCCAGCGCGGCACCGATCCCGACCCGCATGTCCGTCCCGCCGCCACCGGCCAGGGCCACCTGGTCGACGCTGGTCACCCGGGCCACGGCCTGCACGTCCGCGTCGCAGGCCAGCACCGCGACGCGGTTGCCGCGCACCCCCACCTCCCGCAGCACGCCGGTCACTTCGGCGAGCGCGGCGGCCAGGTCGTCCACGCCCATCGACCCCGAGGTGTCGATGACGATCGCGACCCGCGGCAGCGGCCTTCGCAGGCTCGGCAGCACCACCCGGCCGCCGAGGGCGGGCGTGCGGCGCGAGGGGCGCCGGTAGGTGTAGTCGACGGCTCCGGCCGCCCAGGCGGCGGCCTCCCGCACCGCCCCGGTCAGCGCGCGCCGCCAGTCGACTGTGGGCTCCAGCACCTCCGTCGCCCAGCGCTCCCAACCGGCCGGGAGGGTGCCGCGGCTGCGCTGGTGGGCGCGCATGGACTGGGCGGTCTGGCGGCGCAGCGCCTCGGCCTCGACCGGGCTGATCCGGGCGGTGCCGGCGGCCTCGCCGAGGTCCCAGGGCACGGGCACGCCGTGGGCGCCCGAACCGCAGTCGACGCCGTGCTGCGGGGTGCGCGGGATGGCCGGCAGGTACGTCTCGAACATTCCGCCGGTGGGCAGGCCGAACAGCCGGGGCTCCATCCGCCCCTCGGGCAGCGCGATCCCGTCGGCGAGGAGGTCGTCGTTGATCTCGCAGTCCTCGGCGATGTTGACCCGCACGTGGTCGGCCTGGTCGGCGGCCGGGAGCCGGTCGGCCCGGCCGTGGTGGTCGCGCAGCAGGTGGGCCACCTCGTGCATCCACACGCCGGCCAGTTGCGCCACGGGCGTCGCGTCCACGAAGGCGGGCGAGACGTAGCAGCGCCAGTGCCGGTCCACGCCCATGGTCGGGACTGCCGTCGAGGGGACCACGGTGAGCGCGTACAGGGCCGAGGCCAGGTAGGGCCGGGCCTCCGCCGCCCGGTAGCGGGCGGCGAGCAGCTTGGCCCGGTCCAGTCGGGGCTGCGGCGTGTCCACGGCCGTCAGCCGCTGCCGGGCAGCGCGCCGGACAGTTGGAGCAGTTCGACGAAGGCGTCGATGCCGGAGGGCACCGGCCAGTCCAGGTCGCGCATGGCGGCGAGGTCCGCCGCGGCCCGTGCCGCCACGTCCGGTACGCCCGCGTCCACGGCCTTGGCCAGCACCGCCCACCCCGCCTCCCAGCGGGGGCGGGTGAGCTCGCCCTGGACGGCCGCGACCACGGCGATGAGGAACGCCAGCTGCCGGTCGCCCCGTTCGGGCAGGGCGAAGGCGTCCGGATCGGCCAGCACCCGGTCCGGGTCGGGCAGGTCCAGGTTCTCCAGGTAGGACAGCAGCTCGATGCCGGCGGCCTCGCCGACGGCGCCGGTGAGCGCGGTCGCCAGGGCCTCCCGTCCCGCCCCGGCCGCGTAGCCGGTGGCCAGCAGGCGCAGGGCCATCTCCCAGGTGCGCGGGGAGGGCCAGGCTCGGCCACGGCCCTCCGCCTCCGCCGGCATGTGGTGGACGAGGCCCGGTCGCGCCGTGAGGAAGCCGGAGACCACGCCGCGGGCCCGGGCGACGGCGCCGGAGACGCGGGCCGCGTCCACGGCCGGGAGGGCCACCTCGGGCCAGGTACCGGCCATGCCGCGGGCGACGGTGCGCGGGTTGTGGGTCCAGTCGAGGTGGACGAACCGGTTGGCCAGCGGCGGGCTCAGGTGCCAGCCGTCGGCGGCGCTGGAGGGCGGGTTGGCCGCGGCCACGATCCGCACCGACTCGGGCAGGACGAGGCTGCCGACCCGGCGTTCGAGGACGACGCGCAGCAGGGCCGCCTGCACGGCGGGCGGGGCGGAGGACAGCTCGTCGAAGAAGAGCAGGCCGTGTCCGGTGCGGGCGAGGCGCACGGCCCAGTCCGGCGGGGCCATGGGCACGCCGGTGGTGGCCGGGTCGTCCCCGACGATGGGCAGGCCGGCGAAGTCGGAGGGCTCGTGGACGCTGGCGATGACCGTCTCCAGCCCGATGCCGAGGGCGTCGGCGAGCTGCTGCATGCCCGCGGACTTGCCGATGCCGGGCTCGCCCCACAGCAGGACGGGCTGGTTGGCCGTCACGGCCAGGGCCAGTGCCTCCAGTTGGGGGTTGGCGGCGGGCTCGGAGCGGGTGGCGCGCAGCCGGGCGCCGAGGGCGTCGGCGGCCGCGAGGGCGGCGGGCGGGCGGGTGCTCATGCGTCCTCGTCCTCTTCGTCCTCGTCGTCTTCCTCAAGGTCGGCGAGCTCGGCTTCGCGCTCTTCCATGTACTCGTCGAACCACTCGGAGCCGATGTCGGGGAACTCCTCCTCGACACGGGTGCGCAGGAAGGCGAGGTCGGTGCGCCTGTAACGGCGGACCACCTGGGCCAGCGACAGTTCCATGTCGTCGATGACGTCGATCCGGGAGCCGGCCTCGATGAACGCCCGCACCAGGTCGGCGGAGCCGCCGTTCTGGACCGCCACCTGCAGCGGGGTGAGGCCGGCCGTCGATTTGGTCTCCACGTCCAGTCCCGCCGCCAGCAGCCGGGGCAGCAGCACGTCGTGGTCCACGAGGTGGAGCACGTGCAGCAGGGTGTGCCCGCGGCGGTCGCGGACCCGCGGGTCCATGCCGGCGTCGAGCAGCGCGATGACGCCCGGGGTGTCGCCGTGCTGTGCGCGCAGGAACAGGTCGCGCATCTCGGCCCGCAGGGCGCGCGGCAGCCGCCCCTCGCCCGTGGTCCAGTCGTGCTGTACCGCGAAGCAGCCGGCGACGGCGCCGCCGAACGCGCGCATGGCGCGCTCGCGCTGCTGCTCCTCCGCGGTGTGCGCGAGCAGGTCCAGTACGCCGCCCTGCGAGCGCACCTCGTGCCACGCGCCGCGGCAGCGGACCCGTACCGGTCGCGCCGGGGACGTCCCGGGCGGGCCGGACGCGGGGCCGGCCTGCGGGAAGAGGGCCTCGGCGACGAGGGGGTGCAGTTCGCGCGGGGTGATCCGACCGGTGCGGACGAGTTCGAGGTCGGGCAGCCGCTTCCGGGCGAACAGGGGCATCCTGGCGATCTCCTGCGGCGTGTCCCAGCGCCCCGCTGCGATGGCGGACAGGCGCAGGCCGCGCGCGCCCACCGGCTCCACCGCCAGGGCGCCGTTCCACCGCACGGGGATCCGGAACCTGCTGCCTTCGCCCGCCTCCGCCAGGCGGCGGACCTCCGGTTCGAGGCGGGCCAGATCGAAGACGTCGGTGGCCATGAGTGCCCGCGGGTCCACCGGGCGGCCGTACGTCGTCCCGGACTCGGGGACGGTCATGTCGCGTTCGGCACCGACGGCTTCGTAGGCCGCGTCGTACTCGCCGCGGGCCTGCAGCAGGGCGACCCACTCGGCGAGCGCGGCCGGGTCCGCCGGGCCGGGATCGGCGGTGGGCAGCTCCTCGGTGTCGAGCGGCGTGCCGTCCGGGCGGAAGAACGGCAGCCGGTCGGCGCCGCCGGTGAAGCGTTCGCGGAGCTCGGCGGTGTGCCGGGCGTCCCAGAGGGGTCGGGCGGCGATCCAGCTCTCGGGGGTGTAGCTCGCCCGGGTGTGGTCGACGAGGTGGTTCTCTTCAAGGGGGTCCACGGGGGTGCAGCGCAGTCTCAGCCGCTGCGCCCCGTCGGCCATCGGGCCGGTCGTGACGGAGAGGACCGGCGCGTCGTGGCCGGCTCCGTAGCGGGCGAACAGCACGCGCGTCTCGGAGGCGTAGGTGGTACGACCGCCCAGCAGGCGGGGCAGGTGCCAGCGCACCAGGTCCGGGGCCAGGTGGTGCAGGTCCTCCTCCACCGCCTCGGCGACCGACCGGCCGTATTCGGCGGCGATCTCGGACAGCTCGAAGGTGACGTCGACGGCGGCGGCCGCGCAGGCGGCCCGCCAGTCGCCGGCGAGCCGGTGCTCGGTCGCGCGCTCGATCATCCAGCCGGGCACGGCGTAGCGGCGGATCCGCTGCCAGGCCGGGCCGTCCTCCGGGAGGAAGCCGCCGGGCAGCTGCGCGAGGTCGCGGTTCTCGGGGCGCGCGTTCATCGGTACACGCTCGTGATGGCGCTGAGGTCGGGGTGGGCACCCCGGGCGGGGCGCAGCCGGCCCGCGAAGGAGCGCTTCACCTTGCGGGGCAGGCCGGGGCCGAGGCCGACGTACTCCAGGGGCGAGCCGTCGGGGACGGCGGCCAGCAGGCACTTCGCGCCGCGTCCGGTGAGCCCGGTGTGGCGCAGCTCCAGACGGCGCAGCGGGCTCCCGGGCAGGGCGGCGGCGAGCGCGTACGCCCCGTCGTCACCGGTGGCGTTGCCGGTGGAGCCGAGGCTGCGCTCGGACAGGGCCCGGCCGAGGTCGAGGGCTTCGATGCCGCCGAGGGCGTCGGCGAGGGCCCGGGCGCCGTCGGGGCCGATGCCGTTGCCGCCGAGGCCGAGGCGGACCGGGCGGGTGGGGTCGGCGGCCGCGGCGGCGGCCAGGACCGCGGCGCCCTCGTCGCCGAGGTGGTTGGCGGGGAGGTACAGCTCGCGGACGCCGGCGTCCCGGATGAGGGCGGCGAGCAGCGGGGCGTCGTCGGCGGTGAGGCCGTTGCCGCCGAGGAAGAGGCGCTCCAGGGGGGTCTCGCGGGTGCGGAGGGCGTCGAGGAGGAGGCGGACGCCGTCGCTGCCGATGCCCGTGTTGACCAGGTCGAGGGTGCGCAGGGTGCGATTGCGGCGGAGCAGGGCGGCCAGGGTGGCGGCGCCGTCAGCGAGGACCGGATTCCGCTTGAGCCAGAGGGCCTTGACGGAGGTGTCGTCGGCGAGGGCGTCGGCGAGGGCGGCGACGCCGTCCGGGCCGATCCTGTTGCAGCCGAGGTAGAGGGTGTGCAGGCCGTGGCCGTCTCCGAGGGCGCCGGCGAGCGTGCGGGCGCCCTCGTTGCCGATGGAGTTGGTTCCGAGCAGGAGGTGGCGGGCGTGCGGGGAGCGGACGGCGACGGACGCGACACGGGCCGCGCCGGCCGGTCCGAGGCCCTGCTTGCACAGGTCGACCCGGCCGTCGGCGCGCAGGGTGCCGATCGTGAAGGCCTCGTCGACCGCGACCTCCTCGGCCGCGGAGAGCCGCGCGAGCAGCGGGTCGAGGCCCGCCGGGTCGGCGAGGGGCAGGTCGGGGTGCTCGATCGCGGGGCACCGTACGGGTATCGACCGTGTCATCACCGCTCCACCGGTTCCTTCGCCGGTGCCCGGCGTCCACTACGACTTGAAGAAGACGCAAGACCGGTCGGATTCGAACCGACGTCCTCCAGCTCGATGCTTGGGCGCGACGACCTCTGCGCTACGGCCTTGCTGCGGAGATCATAGCTGCTTTTCGGCCAGAGTCGATCACCAGTTTGAATCCGTGTTCGACCGACTGCCCGGGGTGACGCGCGGGCCCCGCGACACGACGGGCGGCGCCACGCCACCAGACGCGACCCCGCCCCCACGGGGGATGCGCCGAGGCCGGGCGACTGGGCGTGGGCACCCGGCTCCGGCAGGCCTCATGTCCGGATGAAGCGGATACCCGCCCCTTCGCCACGAGTGGGGCATTTCCGTCGACCCGCACCGAAGGCGCCACCGAGTGCGCCCGCCTTTATCCCCTTCGGAGACGCAATCGCCGCAGAAACGCCGGTCGAGCCGGATCGTTACCTCAAGTTTCGCTCAATTGCAGTGACACCGCGGCGGCGGCATTCCTAGCTTCCTCGTACACGCGTCTTGACGCTCCTTACGTTCCCGCGGTTCCACGCGTTCCGGCGATCCCGCTCCGCGTCCCGCGTCCCCCGAAGAAAGAGTGCACAACATGAGGGTTCCCAAGGCTGGTGCGATGGCCGTGGTCTTCGGCCTCGCCCTGACCGCCACCGGCTGCGGCGGCGACGAAGGCCCCAAGGGGACCCTGTCGATCGGCATCAAGTTCGACCAGCCCGGTGTGGGCCTGCGCGAGACCGGCGGCGCCTTCTCCGGCTTCGACGTGGACGTCGCCAGTTACATCGCCAAGGAGCTCGGCTACAAGCCCGAGCAGATCGAGTTCAAGAAGGTCGACAGCTCCGACCGCGAGCTGCTGCTCCAGTACAACGAGGTCAAGTTCGTGGCCGCGAGCTACTCGATCAGCGACAAGCGCAAGGAGAAGGTCGACTTCGCCGGCCCGTACTTCACGGCCCACCAGGACCTGCTCGTCCGCGCCAACGACGCCACGATCAACAAGGCCGAGGACCTCAACAACAAGAAGCTGTGCTCGGTCTCCGGCTCCACCTCGGCGCAGAACGTCAAGGAGAACCTGGCGCCCAAGGCGAGCCTGCTGGAGCTCGGCGGCTACTCGGAGTGCGTGATCGCCCTCCAGGACGGCCTGGTCGACGCCATGACCACCGACAACTCCATCCTCGCCGGTTACGCGGCCCAGAAGGCCAACGTGGGCAAGTTCAAGCTCGTCGGTCTGAGCCTGAGCAACGAGAGCTACGGCATCGGCGTCAAGAAGGGCAACAAGGAGCTCGTCGACAAGGTCAACGCCGCCCTGAAGAAGATGGTCGCGGACGGCTCCTGGGACGCCGCCGTGAAGAAGAACTTCGGCCCGGCCTACCGCAGCGAGCCCGCCCCGCAGATCACAACGGGCAGCTGACGACGCCCGACGCGGTGGCGGGGTCCGACCAGTCGGAGTCGAAGGCGGCGTTGACCACCCACAGGCGCCCGCCGTGCACCGCCGCCGTCGTCGGCTCGTCGAAGCGCGGGTCGGTGATCCGCTTCACGAAGCGGGCCCGCCGGCCGTCCGCGCCGATCGCGAAGACGTCGACCGCGTAATCCCAGTTGCGGACCACGTACAGGGTGCGCCCGTGGACCGCGAGGCCGTCGCCGTTGCCCACGGACCCGCCCCCGTCGAGCGGGACCCCGGCCGCGGCGCCGGTGCGCGGGTCGACGCGGAACAGCGCCTGTGCGTTGTCGTTGACGACCAGCAGGGCCCGACCGTCCGGGGTCCGCTCGATCCCGTTGGCGCCCCAGTGGCCGCCGCCGGGCGGGGTGGGAGTCCATGCTCCGCCGAGCGCCAGGGTGCGCGGGGCGGCGTCCCGGTCGCGGCCGGCGGGCAGGAAGTACAGGACGTCGTTGAAGGAGTCGGTGAACCAGGCTCCCCCGCAGCCGACGACGACGTCGTTGACGAAGGCCGTGCCGGTGGCCGCCCGGTGGGTGGCGAGGACGCGGCCGTCGCCGGCGTGGACGACGCGGATCTGTCCGCTGTCGCCACCCGCCACGAGCAGCCGGCCGTGCCCGTCGAGCTTCATCCCCACCGACATGGGGCCCTCGCCGCGGGTGATGACCCGCCCCGCTCCGGTGGCGAGGTCGGCCCGGTAGATCGAGCCGTCGATCAGGGAGCCGGTGTAGAGGAGCCCGCCGGACGACACGGCGATGCCCTCCGGTTGGAAGCCGGGCGGGGTGGCGACGGCATCGGGGCGCGGGCGGACCGCACCGCCCCGGCCGCCGTCGGGGTCCTGCCCGGTTGCGTGGGCCCCGGCGAGCGGGGCGAGCGGCCCCGCGACCGCCGCGCCGGCCAGGACTGCTGCCGCGCCGATGAACCTGCGTCGGGCCAGGGGTCCGGTCACGATGTGTCCTTTCAACCGCCGTGAGGACAGCGGTGGTGGGAGCGGCTTCGGTGGGCGCTTCCCACCTCAGCACACCACCGCGGCCCCGTCAGTCCCCGGCCAGGACCTTCACAAGCAAAGGGGGAACGTCCCCTTCACCACCGGTGGGATCAGGCCACCGGGGCCTTGACGGCGAGCACTTGGAGGAACGCCCGCATCCACGCGGGGTGGTCCGGCCAGACACGCGCCGAGACCAGGGTGCCGTCGACGACGGCCTCCGAGTCCTCGAAGTCGGCGCCGGCCGCCTTCATGTCCGGCTGGAGCGCCGGGTACGCGGTCACCCGGCGGCCGTCCAGCGAGCCGGTCGCGGCGGTGATCAGCGGGCCGTGGCAGATCTGCGCGATCGGCTTGTCGGAGCCGGCGAAGGCCCCCAGGATCCGCTGCACGTCGACGTTGTTGCGCAGGTACTCCGGCGCCCGGCCGCCCGGCACGACCACGGCCGCGTACTGCTCCGGGTCCACGTCGGCGAAGGCCACGTCGGCGGGCCAGGTGTAGCCCGGCTTCTCGGTGTAGGTGTCGAAGCCCTCCTCGAAGTCGTGCACCACGAACCGCAGCCGCTTCACCTCGGGCGCCGCGATGTGCACCTCGTACCCCTCCTCGCGCAGGCGCTGGTACGGGTAGAGGACCTCCAGCGACTCCGCGGCGTCGCCGGTCACGATGAGGATCTTCACTGCCATGGGCTGCTCCCGGTGGGGGTGTTCGCACGGTCGTGGTCTTCGCATCCACCCGGCCGCTGCCGGGCCCTGGCCACCCTGCCCGCGCCCGGGGCTCCTGCCAAGAGGACCGTCACCCGATCGGCGTACCGGGCCCGCAAGGAATGTCCGAGCTCCCGACATGTGCACTTCACCTGTACGGCACATGACAATGTGACCGTCGCTCCGTCACCTGACACCCCGTCGACCCACCGGCGGGGGGGCGGTGCGCACGGAAGGGATCCCCCACGTCATGACCATCTCCCGGAGAACCTACTGGGTTGCCGGCCTCGCCGCCGTCACCCTGGTGGCCATACCTGCCGCCGCCACGGCGGGTACGGCGCACCCGGCGGCCGGCAGCACCGGCACGGCCGCCGCGCGGGCCGCGACCACCGCGTACACCCCCGTCGACGCGTACTACGCGCCCGCCGAGGGCAAGAGCGGGGCGGCGCTGAAGGCCGCGCTCCACGACATCGTCAAGAACCAGTCCAAGATCAGCTACGACGCCGTGTGGAACGCGCTGAAGGTCACCGACCAGGACCCGGCGAACCCGAACAACGTCATCCTCGTCTACTCGGGCCGCTCCCAGTCCAAGTCGACCAACGGCGGCGGCGCCAACGACTGGAACCGCGAGCACGTCTGGGCCAAGAGCCACGGAGACTTCGGCACCGCCACCGGACCCGGCACGGACCTGCACCACCTGCGCCCCGAGGACGTCACGGTCAACAGCACCCGTGGCAACAAGGACTTCGACCGCGGCGGCAGCCCGGTCGCCGAGGCCCCCGGTAGCTACACCGACGCCGACTCCTTCGAGCCGCGGAACGCGGTCAAGGGCGACGTCGCCAGGATGCTGCTGTACATGGCGGTGCGCTACGACGGCGGCGACGGCTTCGCGGACCTGGAGATGAACGACCGCGTCAACAACGGCAGCGCTCCGGCGACCGGCCGGATCAGCGTGCTGAAGGAGTGGAACCGGCTGGACCCGCCGGACGCCTTCGAGAAGCGCCGCAACCAGGTCATCTTCGACACCTACCAGCACAACCGGAACCCGTTCATCGACCACCCGGAGTGGGTCGACTCCATCTGGTGACCCAGGATTGGCCCCCCGTGGGCCGGGTATTCGCAGGTCGGAGGCTGCGGCACGCACCCTGCGGCGGCAGCCGACGGAGGTCGTCATGGATGATGCCGGACTCTCCGACCGCGAGCAGCGCTCCCTCTCCGCGATCGAGGCGGAGGCGGGGCGGGACCGCTCGCTCGACCGGATCCTGCGCTTCGGCCGGCTGCGTCACCGCGCCATGGCGGCGTGCGCGCTCGGCGTCGTCACGGTGGGGCTGCTCATCGCGGCCTCGATCACCGTGTCCCCGCCGCTGGTCTGGGGCTTCGCGGCCGCCTGGACCCTGACGGTGGCGATGGCACTGCCCCTGTTCGCCCAGTGGCTCCGGCACCGCTGGCAGGTCCGCGAGCACACGGGCAGGGCGGGCTGACGCCGGGCCTCCGGGCCGGGCGCACCGGTCAGGGAGCGGGGGGTTGGAGGCGGTCGGCGAGGGCCTTGAACCCGGCCCACGGCTGCTGCGGGGTCCGCGCGTCCCAGACCTTCTGGGACAGTGCGGCCAGCGGCAGCCGGATCCCGTCGGCCACCTGGGCCTGGGTCTGGGCCCCGGCGAGGTCGCTCCAGACGGCGAGCCGGGCGCCCTCGATCTGCGGCCCGTACCGGGCGGGCACGGGGGCGGTCCCGCGCAGGACCAGGGGCGTCCACTCCTCGTAGATCCGCCGACCGGTGGGGTACGTGAACTGGTTCGGCTCCCCGAGCACGTAGTAGAGGTACTCGTCGTTGAGGTTGACGACCTTGCGGCCTTCGGCCAGGTACGAGAGCGGCGGCCGGGCCCCGATCTCCCGGCCGGTCCAGTACTCGACCTGGATGTCCTGGGCGGGCCGCGCCACCCCGCCCGCGAACAGGCCGTCGTTCCACGCCTTGGGCACCCTGCCCGCCGGGCGCACGACGCCCGCCCGGTCGTTCAGCCAGCCCGTGGCGAGGTCGCGCACCTGCGCGGAGGGCCCGTACCGCTGTCGTGCGGCCTGCGCGAGCTGCGGGAAGGAGGCCTCCGGGTCGGAGCGGACCAACGCCTGGTACTCGTCCGCCCCCAGGTGCCAGGTGGTGCCCGGGAACAGCGGCAGGTACTCGCGCAGCAGCTCGTCGATGAGCCGGGCCGCCGCCGGGTTCGAGATGTCCACGGCGCCCTTGACGGCCCGGCCCTGCGCGTCGCGCAGTTGCAGGTCGGGGTGGGCGCGCAGCACGGCGCCGAGGTGGCCCGGGGAGTCGATCTCGGGGACGACGGCGATGTGCAGGCGGGCGGCGAGCTGGTTGATCCGTCGGACCTCCGCCTTGGTCAGGTGGGGGGTGGAGACGATCTCGGGGTGGGTTTGGGACTGGATCCGGAAGGCCTGGTCGTCGGAGAAGTGCAGGCCGAGCTGGTTGAGCTTGAGGTCGGCCATCTCGCGCAGCCGGGCCTCGATCCAGGGGGCGGTGTAGTTCTTGCGGGCGATGTCGAGGTTGAGGCCGCGCTGCGGTTTGGCCGGCGCGTCGCGGACGGTGCCCTCGGGGGCCGAACCGGCCGCCTTCACCGCCTGTTTGAGGGTTCGGGTGCCGTAGAAGACACCGGCCTCGTCGGGGCCGGTGACACGGGCACGGCCGTCCTTCACGGTGAGCGTGTACGACTCGGGGGGCCCGGAGTCCGGTGCGGCGAGGGCGAGTTCGACGTCTCCGGCGCGGGCGGCCGCCGTGTCGGTGAACCCGAGCCGGAGTTCGCCGGCGAGCAGCCTGCCCTCGTCGGAGAGGGCCGCGCCGTTCGCCGCCGGTACGACGACCCGTGCGCCCGGCGCGGGCTTCCATCCGGGGCCGCGGGCGGCGATGTGCTCGCGTACCGCCGGGATGGTGCGCGGGGCGGAGGACAGCGGGTGGACGGGGGTCGGCGAGGGGGCGACCGGCACGGCCGCCGGGCCGGTGCCGGGCCCCTGCCCGGTCGGAGGTGTCGGGCCGGCGGGAGCACCGCCCGGTCCGCGGCCGTCGTCCGGGGCGGCCGTGCAGGCGGGGACGGCAAGGGCGACCAGCGCGGCGACGGTGGCCGTCGCGAGTGTGTGGCCTCTCCTGTGCTGCCGGAACCGCCTCATGATGCACCCGTGCCCCCGTACCAACGTGGCACGTGGGGCACGGGCTCGCGACTCGGCCGCCCGGGCTCAGGCGGCCCGCGCCCCGACGCCGTCGCGGGCGGCGAGCTCCGCGAGGGCTGCGGCGGCGAAGCCGTGGTCCTCTTCGGGCGCCGCGCCGCCCACGCCGACGGCGCCGATGATCCGGCCCCCGCGGTGGACGGGCAGCCCGCCGGCGACGAACAGCAGCGGCCGGTCGAGGGCGGTGGGCAGGGTGTGGAACGGCCCGTCGGGGCGGACGGCGTCGGCCAGGTCGGCCGTGGGGGCGTCCAGCTGGAGGGCGGTGAAGGCCTTGCGGGTGCTGGTCTCGCCGGAGATCAGCACGGCCCGGTCGTCGCGTCGGAAGGCGAGCAGGTGGCCGCCCGCGTCGAGGACGGTGACGCTGACGGTGGCGCCGGCCGCCTCGGCGGCGGCCCGGGCGGCGGTGACGAGGAGCTCGGCGTCGTCCGTGGTCAGCGGGACGACTGCGGTGCGGGGGCGGGTGGCGGTCGACATGGCGGTTCTCCTGGGGTGGCGCGGTCGTGTGACGGTCCGGCGGTCGGGCGGTCGGGCGGTCCGGCGGTGGGTCGGTCCGGCGGTGGGTCGGTCCGGCGGTGGGTCGTGCATCAGCGGATCGGCGGCTCAGCGGCGGTCGGCAGCGGCCTCGGGCGCCGGGGCGGGTCGGGCTGCGGAAGCGGCGGCGATGCGCCCCGGTCGGGGAGTCGTACGCCGCTCCAGCGCACCGGAGACGAGGGCGAGGACCAGGGCGGAGCCGGCCATGGCGGCGCCGACCCAGTTCGGGGCGGTCCAGCCGAACCCGGCGGCGATCACGAGCCCGCCCAGCCAGGTGGCGAGCGCGTTGCCGAGGTTGAAGGCGCCGATGTTGACGGCGGAGGCCAGGGTGGGCGCGCCGGCGGCCTGGTCGAGGACCCGCTTCTGCAGGGGCGGTACGGTCGCGAAGCCGAGGGCTCCGATGAGGAAGATGGTGACGGCGGCGCCGGCCTTGGAGTGGGCGGTGAGCGTGAAGAGGGCCAGGGCGAGGGCCAGGGCGCCCAGGGAGGCGTACAGGATCGGCATCAGCGCCCGGTCGGCGAAGCGTCCACCGACGAAGTTGCCGGCGACCATGCCGAGGCCGAAGAGGACCAGGACCCAGGTGACGGAGGAGTCGGCGAAGCCCGCGACCTCGGTCATCATCGGCGTGATGTAGGTGATGGCGGCGAAGACACCGCCGAAGCCGAGGACGGTCATGGCCATCGCGAGCAGCACCTGGAGGTTCTTGAAGGCGGCCAGCTCGTGCCGGATCCGGACGCCCTCGGGCCGGGGAAGTTCGGGGACCAGGCGGGCGATGCCGAGCAGGCCGAGGACGCCGAGGGCGGCGACGGCCAGGAAGGTCGTGCGCCAGCCGAGGGTCTGGCCGACGAGGGTGCCGAGGGGGACGCCGACGACGTTGGCGACCGTCAGGCCGGTGAACATCATCGCGATCGCGCCGGCCTTCCTCTCGGGGGCGACGAGCCCCGCGGCGACGACCGCACCGATGCCGAAGAAGGCACCGTGGGCGAGGGAGGCGACGACGCGTCCGGCCAGCATGGCGCCGAAGACGGGGGCGAGTGCGGAGAGCACGTTGCCGGCCACGAACAGTCCCATGAGCAGCATCAGCATGCGCTTGCGGGGGATGCGCGTGCCGAGGACGGTCATCAGCGGGGAGCCGAGGACGACACCGAGGGCGTATCCACTGGCGAGGTGACCGGCGGTCGGGATGGAGACGCCGTAGTCGGCGGCGACCTCGGGGAGCAGGCCCATGATCACGAATTCGGTGGTGCCGATCCCGAAGGCTCCGATGGCCAGGGCGAGCAGAGCGAGAGGCATGAGGGGAGGTGTCCTTCATGGGTGCGGGGGGTGCGGGCGCGACAGCACCGTTCACAATGTTGCGACCGCCGATTGCCTGCGTCCACATTAATTGCAGACGCGGGATATTTGCAAGCGCGGGCTATTTCGCACGTCGCCTATCCTGGAGGTACCCGTACGGGGAACCGGCCCGCACCGGGCAATCGCAAGGAGGAGCCCATGACGGCCACGGACAGCGCGCTGACCGCCCTCTCCCAGGGCTGGTGCGCCCTCTCCCTGCTGCACGGGCGGATCGAGGCGCACATCGAACGGGCCCTGCAGGCCGACCACGGACTGAGCGTCCGCGAGTACTCGCTGCTCGACGTGCTCAGCCGCCAGCACAACGGGCCGGGCGGCCACCTGCGGATGAACCAGGTCGCCGACGCGGTGGTCCTCAGCCAGAGCGCCACCACCCGGCTCGTCAGCCGGCTGGAGGACCGCGGCCTGCTCAGCCGCTACCTCTGCGACACCGACCGGCGCGGCATCTACACCGATGTGAGCGACGCCGGGCTGGCCCTGCTGGCAGCGGCCCGGCCGACCAACGACACCGCGCTGCGCGAGGCCCTGGACGAGGCCAGGCTCAAGCCCGAGCTCGCCCCGCTGGTGGCTGCCGTGGAAAACGTACGGCCCGGCACGGGCGCCTCCCTCGGTGGGGCATGATCGAGGGATGTCTGAACGGATCATTGCCGCCTGCGACGGGGCGGCGAAGGGCAATCCCGGGCCGGCCGGATGGGCGTGGGTCATCGCCGACGCCGAGGGCCGCCCGGAGCGCTGGGAGGCGGGCCCGCTGGGCCGGGCCACCAACAACGTGGGCGAACTGACCGCCCTGCAGCGGCTGCTGGAGGCGCTCGCCCCGGGGACGGCCGTCGAGGTGCGGATGGACTCGCAGTACGCGATGAAGGCCGTCACCCAGTGGCTCCCCGCCTGGAAGCGCAACGGGTGGAAGACCGCGGCGGGCAAGCCGGTGGCCAACCGGGAACTCGTCGAGCGCATCGACGGCTTGCTGGCGGAGCGGGACGTGGAGTTCCGCTACGTCCCCGCCCACCGCACCGACGGCGACCGGCTCAACGCCATCGCCGACCAGGCCGCCAGCGACGCCGCGGTCTCCCAGGAGGCCGCGGGCACGGCGCTCGGTAGCACCGAGCTGCCCGTACCTGATCCCGGCCGCGCCGCCCCCGCCCCCGCCCGCCGGCCCTCCGGCAGCCCGGCGAAGAAGGCGGCGGCAGGCGGCCGCGGCCGCGCCTCCGTCAAGGCGAAGTTCCCCGGCAGCTGCCCCTGCGGGAAGCCCTATGCCTCCGGCGAGACCATCGCCAAGGTCGGCGCCCGTTGGGGACACCTCGCCTGCGCCACCGCCTCCGGCCCGGCCGGCACTGCGGACTGAGGCCGGCTGGTGCTCTGGCAGAGCACTAGCCGGTACTGCTGGCGCTGGGGCCCGGGGTGCGGAACGGCGAGGACTGCACCGGGGTCGCCGACGGCACCGGCGGGGCCGCGGACCGCGAAGGGGTGGGCGGGAGTGCCGACCGCGTCCCCGACGGGCCCGCCGAAGCGCCCGGCGACGGCGTCGACCGGGTCCCCCGCCCCGTGGCCGGGGGCGACGGCACCGCCGACGGGGCCGGGCTGCCGGACGGGCCCGGCCCCGGGCCGGGGGAACCCGGGTCGGGCGGCGCGGCCGGCGGCACCGGGCGGGCGGGCGGCGCGTCCGGAGCCAGGACGGCGTACCCGGCCACGGCTGCGGCCGCCGCGGCCAGTCCCGCCAGCGGCACCGCCCAGCGCCGCGACCGCAGCCACACCAGGGGGGCCGGCCGCCTGGTGTGCGGCCCCGGTGGAGCCGCGGGGCGCAGCCCGCGGACGGTGATCGAGGCCGCCCGGGCGTCGAGGGCGGCGCGCAGCCTGCGCTCGACCGGTCTTTCGCCCGGACGGTCGCCCGTGGCCCCGACGGGGCGCTCGCCGTACGTCATATGCGTCCCTCCAGAATCCGTTCCAGCGCGTCCAGGGCGCGGCTCGCGTTGGACTTCACCGCGCCCCGGCTGATCCCGAGGGTGGCGGCGATCTCCGCTTCGCTCAGGTCGGCCCAGTAGCGCAGCACCAGGACCTGCCGGCGGCGCGGGGTCAGTCGGGCGAGCGCGGCCAGGACCTCGCGGTGGGCCTCGTCGAGGACCACGTGCTCCTCCGCGGACGGCAGGTCGTGCACCGCGGGCGGGGTCCAGGCACGGGCGGTGCGCCTGCGGCGCAGAACGGACCGGGAGGTGTTCACCACGGCCGTGCGCAAGTAGCCCAGTGCATTGTCGACCTCGGCGATGTCCTCTCCGTGGCGGCGGTACAGGGCCGTGAAGGCGTCCTGCACCACGTCCTCGGCGGTGGCCAGGTCGTCGACGAGCAGGACGGCCAGGCGGACCATCGACAGCCGGTGGGCGTGGTAGAGCTCTGAGACCGTCGGCCGCGGCGGATCGCCGGGGTCGGCCCAAGTGCCCTCGAACGCGGACCGCCCGCCCCGGTACGCGAGCCCGGGCCCGTACGGCGGTGCGGCGGCGGGCGGCGGGACGGCCGGGGCGGGGGCGGCGGCGGGGGCGGGCCGGTCATGGCGCAGCGCCCACGCCCGCAGGCCCCGCCACACCCGGCCGAGGCCGGGCGCGAGGGGCCGTGCGAGGGGTACCGGCGGTGCGAGGTGGAGCACGGAGGTCCTCAGCCGTTGGCGCGGCGCCGGACGGCGTACAGGGTCCCGCCCCCTGCGGCCAGGAGTATGGCGGCTCCGGCTCCCAGGGCGACGGTGGCCGCGGAGGACCCGGTCTGCGCGAGCTCGCTCCCGGCGGGCGAGGGGGTCGCGGTCGGCGTCCCGCCCGGCGGCACGCTCGGGGCGGCGCTCGGGGCGGTGCTCGGCACGGCCGTCGGGGGGACGCTGACCGAGGGCGTCGGCCGGCCGCCGGGGGCGGTGCTCGGCGGTGCGCTCGGCACGGCGCTCGGAGCCGTGCTGGGCACGGCGCTCGGCGGCACGCTCCGCGTCGCGGTGGGCGCGGGCGACGGCGTGGCCGAAGCCGCGGGCGCGGCGGACGCCGGCCCGGCGAGGGCGGCCGCCGCCCCCGCGGCCACGACGGCGGCTGCGGCCGCACGGAGCAGCGGGGAGCGGGCGGGCACGAGAACGCGCTTGGGGTTGGTCACGGTGGTTCTCCACGGTCGGGGCGAGGACGCGGATTGACGCCCTTCACCCCCGCACGACGCGCGACCCCCGGCGAGGTTGCCGCCCTCGTCAGAAAAATTCCTGCGGACTTCGGATCGGGCGGCACGGGGCCCGGGAGCGCCCCGGTTCACCCCGCCGACAGCGGGATCCGGCGGACGACCTCGAAGCTGAGGTTGCCGTACGTGGTGAAGAAGGGTGCGGCCGCGAGCTCGGTGGCCCCTCCCGCCTCGCGGGCCAGGACCTTGGGCCGGCGGGCGGTCCGGTCCAGGTCGGGCGCGTGTCGGCGGCCCAGCCGGACGGTGCGTGCCACCCCGTCCGCGCGCACGCTCAGGAAGCAGTCCCACAGGCCCGGCGGGAGGGGCTCTCCGGCCGCCACGGTGGCCAGGTCGAGCTCCGCCAGGAACCCCGCCATGTCCAGCTCCGGATCGTGCTCGGCGAGCTCGGGGGCCGGGCACGGGGCGGCGGGCACCGCGTACTCTCGGCCCGTCTCCCGCTCGCGCAGGACGAGTCGGCTGTCCATGCGGTCGGTGCCGAGGCTCTGGATGTAGGCGTGCCCGGTCAGCCGTACCCGGCGGCCCTGCCAGGTCATCGACGCCAGCTGGTGCTGGGCCTTCAGGTGACCGGTCACGTCGAACAGCACGTCGGGCAGGCGTGCGGTGGGATCCCGGAAGAGGGGGTAGCAGCGGTAGACGCGGCCGTTCTCGACGATCTCCCGCGGCGCCGGCTCCTGTGCCGGGTCGTACTCCACCAGTTGCTCGAACGCGGGGAGGGGGCCGCAGGCGAAGGCGTAGAGCCGGATCCAGTCGATCCGCGGCAGTTCGCCGCCCATGTCGGGGGTCCAGTACGTCTCCACCAGCGTCCGCGCCCGCGTGTAGACCTCGGCCGTGTACGCGGGGTCGGTGTGCCGGGCCGCGACGGCCGGACGCAGGGCGGTGCGCAACAGGCTGCGGAAGTGGCGGCCGAGCATCCGGCGCCGTCCCACCGGGTCCTGCACGCGGTCGGCGACGAGCGCCATGACGCGTTCGATGTGGGCGACGGTCTCGTGGGCGGTGCGGGTGCGCGAGGTGAGGTTGCCGCCGTCGTCGCGGCGGCGCAGGTAGTAGCAGTCGTAGTCGCCGACCACGGATATCTTCCCGGCGGCCAGGAAGACCGAGGTGACGAAGATCTGGTCCTCGCCGTACCAGAGGTCCTCCGGGTAGCGCAGCTGAGCGTCCTCGATGGTCTTGCGGCGCATCAGCTTGGCCGAGTGCAGCGAACGGTAGACCTCCGAGGTGTAGAGGTCGGCCTCGGGGGCGTGCTTGTGGGCCTTCTCGGAGACGGTCCGGCCGAGGCCGACCTGCCGGGCGAGGACGAGGTCGCTGCCCTGGGTGTCGGCCATGGCGAGCAGCCGCTGGAGGGCCTCGGGACCCAGCATGTCGTCGGCGTCGGCGAAGAAGACGTACCGCCCGCGGGCCAGGTCGAGGGCGCGGTTGCGCGGTCCGCCGGGGCCGCCGGAGTTCGGCTGGTGCAGGACGCGGATCTGCGGGTGGCGTGCCGCGAAGCGGTCGAGTTCGGCACCGCTGCCGTCGGTCGAGCCGTCGTCGACCGCGATGACCTCCAGGCGGGCGGGCCCGAGCGTCTGCGCCATGACCGATTCGAGGCATTCGGTCAGGTACGGCATCGCGTTGTACACGGCGATGATCACGGACACGTCGGGCACGAACTGGTGGTACATGCCCCGAGCATAGGGTTCGCCGCGTACTGCTCCCGCAGCCGGGACCCGGCCACGGCGGCGGGGCGCTGCTAGGAGTCGGTCGGCACGAGGACGACGGCCGTGCCGTACGCGCACACCTCGGTTCCCACGTCGGCGGCCTCGGTCACGTCGAACCGCATCATGAGCACGGCGTTCGCGCCGCGGGCCTTGGCCCCTTCGATGAGCCGTTCCATGGCCTGGTTGCGGGTCTCGACCAGGGTCTTGGTCAGGCCCTTCAGCTCGCCGCCGATCATCGACTTCAGGCCGGCGCCGATCTGGCTGCCCAGGTGGCGCGAGCGGACGGTGAGCCCGAAGACCTCCCCGATCACCCGGTCAACCCGGTATCCGGGGGCGTCGTTGGTCGTCACGACCAGGACTCCGGTCTGCTGGGCCGCGGGGCCGCCGGTGTACTCGTCGATACCCATGGCCCCCACTGTGGCGGCGGGCCCTGGGCCGCGCATCCGCAGGGCGGCCGACCGGGTGTCAGGGCACTGGCTGGAGCGGACACCAATTCACGTACACCAGAGCGATACGAATTGGGCATTTCAGGCGAAACGGCGGTGAGCCGGCGGGGCGGTGCGGTGCGCCCTCGTCATAGTCGTCCCTGGCGACCGTCCGGTCGCCGCTCCGGACCGCGGCGCATCGCGGCCGGGCGGATGCCTTCGCAGAGGAGCCTGCACATGCTGAAGCCCACCAGGACCGTCCTCGCTCTCGCCGCCGGAAGCCTGGTGCTCGGCTTTGGCGGTGCGGGTGCTGCCGCCGCGGACGGCAACGGCTCGTCGTCGCGCGATCTCCACCTCGTCGAGCCGGAGAACGGGTCGTCGGGGAAGCACCTCGGCCGGCACTACACCGTCGGCAAGGTCGTCTCACGCGGCTCGCTGAAGGTCAGGAGCCTGCCGACGGCCGACTCGCGCTCCGTCGGCGAGGTCGGGTCGGGCCGCAAGGTCGCGATCCTGTGCAAGGTGCACGGCCAGGGGGTCGACGGCAACGACATCTGGTACCGCCTGCTGGTGGAGGAGCACGAGGACTCCCACAACGGCCAGAAGGACGAGGACGAGAAGGACGACAAGAAGGAGGAAGAGAAGGAGGAGGTCGACCAGGACGAGGAGCAGGCCGGGCAGGAGGACCTCGACGAGGGGGAGGCCGAAGAAGAGGAGGCCCCCGAGGAAGGCGCCGAGGAAGACGTCGACGACGAGCTCGCGGAGGACTCCGACGAGGAGGCGGCCGTGTCCGCCAAGCGGGCGAACAGCGGCAAGGAGAGCCACAAGGCGTGGGTCTCCGCCCGCTACGTGAAGAACCTGGACCGGGTGGGCTCCTGCGACTGACCCGCACGGTCCCGCGACCTACGGTCAGTCCTCCGGGCGTACGGCGCGCGGCCCCACGCACTGCGCTCCGTACGCCCGGACCCGGGCCCGCAGTTCCCGGTCCGCCGTGACCACGGTGCAGTCACGCCCGCTGTCCGCGAAGGACGCCACCAGCTCCACGATCCGGTCGTCGCCGCTGCCGGGCGCCGAGTCCACCCGCACTCCGGGCACGGACCCGACCCCCCGGGCGGCACCTTCGACGACGAGGACGACCTCCTCGCCCGCCACCGGGTCGCGCTCCGCCAGCCGGTCGCGCAGCCGCTCGGCCGCGCCCCGCCGGTCGCGCCACCAGCCGTCCGGGACGGACCCGACGACGTTGGCACCGTCCACGATCAGCACGCTCACGGTCCCAGTATGGGCGGCGGGCTAGAAGTCGCCGTAGTTGACCTGCCAGGTGGGCAGGCCCATCCGGCGCCAGACCGCGACCACCCGGTCCCGGTCGTCCAGCGACACCCGCACCGCGTACCGGTGCCGCACGTGCGCGTCGAACAGTTCGGCCTTCACGACGTCGTCGCGGCGCGTGTCGCCGGCCGGGCGCATCCACAGCTCGTCGTACGGCACCCCGTGGCGGGCGAGCCACGCCTCGGTCTGCGGGCGGTGCTCCTCGCCGCGCCCGGACAGCAGCACGATGGTGTCGCCCTCGGCGCGCCGGAAGGCGTCCAGCGCGAAGCGCACCGGCTCGTTCAGCTCGTCGATCTCGCAGCGCGAGAAGTCGTACGGGTTGCGGTCGCCGGTGAGCGCGAGTGTGCCGTCGATGTCGCACATCACCGCCGGGGGCAGGGAGGGGTCGGCCACGTACGGCTGCACGGACGGCGTGTCGTTCAGCCATTCGGCGGTGAGCCGCCAGCCGCCCTTGCGTGCCTTGGTGTGCTTGTCGGCGAGGATCCGGATGATTTCCTCGCCCACCGGCCGTTCGCGCCCGGCGTCACGGCGCAGGCACTCCTCCACCGGTACGTGGGTGAAGTCGTGCACCACGAAGGTGGCCCGGCCGGCGACCGCGGCCTTGAGCCTCTTGGGGATGTGCGAGGTCAGGTGGGTGTTGTCGACGACGACGTCGAAGCCGTCCTCGACGGCGGCGCTGACCGCCGCGTCCTGGACGGCCAGGACGGTCTGCTCGTGGCGGTACGAGCGGCCCCGCTCGGGGTCCGGTATGTCGAGCATGGTGCGCAGGTCGTCGAGGTTGACGCGGCGCATCCGGCCCGCGGCCTCGGTCTGGAGGGCACGTGCGGCGGTGGTCTTCCCCGACGCCGGCAGCCCCGTCATGACGTGGACGACGGGTCGGACGGGCTCTTCGGGTCGTGCGGACACGGGTCAGTTCTCCTCATCGGTCGTGAACGGGTCGGACGCCTGCGGCCGCACGTGGCGCCACACGACGAGATCGGTCGGACGGTCGTCGAGACGCAGGAACACCGCCGCGCGGATCCCGCCGTCGGGCAGTTCCTTCGCGGCGCGGGCGAAGGCGCCGCGGTCGGGGGCGAGGTGCGCCAGCTGCGCGAAGGCCTCGTCGACGGCCTGCTCGCGCCGTGCCGCCTCGTCCTCCAGGCGTGCGATGACCTGGCGCACCCAGGCGTCGAACTCGTCCGGCACCTGTTCCAGCAGCGCGTCCAGCGGCTTTCCGCCGGAGGCCTCGACCTCGGCGAGGGTGCAGCCCAGCGCCTGCGCGACCTGCTTGCCGGGCAGGTCGGCGAACCGCTGGATGCCGTGGCTGCGCCAGATGTCCCGCTCCGTGACGCCGGTCAGCACCTTGTGCAGGCGCACGTACTCGGAAAGCTTGGCCTTCGCCCGCACGCCGGAGGCGAAGCGCAGCACGAACCCTTCGGCGTCGGTGCCGGTGGCGGGGCGTCCGCCGGGCATCGTGCTCGCCTCGGTCAGCGCGACGAGCTCCTCGATCGGCATGGCGGGCCACAGGGTGACGACCGATCCGATCCCCTCCCAGTGGCCGGCGGCCTCGCCGAGGGGGACCTCGGTGCCGTCGGGGCCGAATGCGGCGAGGAGCACCAGGTCGCGACGGTCACCGTAGTCGACGACGATACGGTTCTGCGGGTACAGGATCTCGGCGAGGTAGGTCGTGCCGGGCACGAGGGCCGAGGTGTCGCGACCGTCGAGGCGGCGCTGTGCCCAGACCGCCTGCGTGCTGATGAACGAGCCCTTGGACGCGACCCGCCACGCGCCCGCGTAGTGGAAGACCACCGCGAGGCTGCCGTCGACCTTCTCGTACACCTCGAACGGCTCGTCGGGCAGGGCCGGGGCGTAGGGCTGTCCGGACTCGTGCTCGCCGACGTTGAAGAACTTCGGCAGCGGCAGGGCGACGACGGCACCGGTGGTGTCGTCGGCGACCAGTCCGCGGCAACGGACGGTCACCTGGTTCCAGACCCGCTCGTACTGTGCCGTCCGGGTGTACGTGTAGATGGACAGCGGCAGTTCGGGGTGCGTCTTGCGGCTGACGTGTCCGGCGTCGATGGCTGCCGCCAGCTCCTGCCGGGGCATCAGGTCGTTCAGAGTCAGGTAGGCCTGGCTGTGGCCCATGGGGTCCCTCCCGTTTCGAGATGTCTCATTCTCGACTGCGGGAGGGAGTGCCCGGTACCGAATTACCGCTGGTCGCGGGGCGCGGAGGCCGAGGTTCCGCGCCGGCCGCGGGCTGCGCTCAGGTGGACACGCAGAGTTCGTTGCCCTCCGG
This sequence comes from Streptomyces sp. NPDC059851, assembly GCF_042732005.1. Lineage (NCBI taxonomy): Bacteria > Bacillati > Actinomycetota > Actinomycetes > Kitasatosporales > Streptomycetaceae > Streptomyces > Streptomyces sp. NPDC059851. The sequence goes on from NZ_JBHWJJ010000004.1 coordinate 64,919, forward strand.
GTCGGCGAGGGTGGTCCAGGTGAAGGGGCCCTGGCGGCCGTCGTGGAGGAACGTGGCGCCCTTGGCGAGGAGGCGCTCGACCACGGCCGCCGGGTCGTCGGAACCGGTGCGGACGTCGAGGTGGACGCGGTTCTTCACGGTCTTCGGCTCGGGGACGAGCTGGAAGATGACGCGGGGCGCGCGCTCGGTGCCCTCGGGATGGCGGATGGCGGCGCCGGTCCTCCAGACGAGCCTGCCGCGGTGGGTGGTGGTGTCGTCCTCGGCGGCGTGCCCCGCCGCCACGGTCCGGCGGATGAATGCCTCGTCGGTCGGCTCGACTTCCCAACCGAGGGCTTCCGCCCACCAGTCCGCGAGGACGTGCGGGTCGGCGCTGTCGATGGTCACCTGGAATGTGTAGGCCATGGACCCGACCCTACCGAGGGGCACTGACAACGCCGTGGAACGGATGCTCAGGGCGCTGGCCGAGCTGTTGTTCCCGCCGCGGGACGGCGGCGGGGGCGGTGCGCACGGGGCTCTGCCGCCGCTGCTGGTCGGGCTGACGTTCGTGAGCGGGCTGGTCGACGCGGTGGGCTTCGTGGGCTTCGACCGGGTGTTCGTGGCCAATATGACCGGCAACGTGGCCCTGCTCGGCTTCGCGCTCGCCGGCGACCGGCAGTTGTCGGCGGCCGCCTCCCTGATGGCGCTCGCCGCCTTCGCGGCCGGGGCGGCGACGGCCGGGCGGATGCGCCGCGACCGTCCGGCCGCGCGGCTGTTCGGGCCGCTGGTGGCGGTGCAGGCCGTATTGGTGGCGGGCGCGCTCGCAGTGTCCTCGGCCGGGGCGGGACCGCTGCCGTCGGTGGGGCTGCTCGCCCTCGCCATGGGTGTGCAGAACGCCGTCGTGCACCGGCTGGCCTTGCCCGATCTGACGACCACCGTCGTCACCCGGACGCTGACGGGGCTGGCCGCGGACCGGTGGGGTCCGGCCGCGCGGCGCCGGCTGGTGTCGCTCGGGGCACTGTTCTGCGGGGCGCTGTCGGGCGGACTGCTGACGCTGCGCCACGGCCCGTGGGCCGCCCTGGCGCTGACGATCGCCCTGCTCGCGGGGATCGCGCTGGCAGGCGGAGCGGCGGGCGTACCGACAGACGGTCCGGACGGCGGTTCGGCAGGTCCGGTCAACGGGCGCCGTGACGGGTGACGGCGAACACGACGAGGGTGAGCAGCCATGCGCCCACGGCGACCCACAGCAGCACCTCGCCCAGGCCGAAGAGCCCTGCCGTACCCGTCGGACCGGCCGCCGACAGGCATGCGGTGGCCGTCATGCCGAGCGGGAACACGGTCGCCCAGCGCCGGACGTCGTAGTGGGGCCGCCAACTGCGCAGTTCGGCGGCCAGCAGGAGCACGTACCAGATCAGGGCCAGCGTGAGGGTGACCAGGGCGGCCCAGCGCAGCGCCGTGTGCCACGGGTCGGTCCAGGGCACCGCGATGAGCTTCGACGCGGCCAGGGCCGAAATGGCCAGCGCGCCGCCCGCCACCCAGTGGTCGCCGGCGCCGCGCACCACCTCGCGCAGGTCGAACCGGGCCAAAGCCTGCCCGTAGAACAGCAGGCCGGGGCAGAAGGCGCCCAGGGCGCCCGGGGCGAGCCAGTCGCCCATGCCCGCGAGGGTCAGGGTCGCGGCCAGGACGGCGAGCCCCTGGGTGGCCACGCAGACCAGGAACACGGCCCCGGGCATCTGCCGCTTCCAGTGCCGTACGACGCCGATGGTCAGCCAGGGCCACAGTGCCGTGGCGGTCGCCAGCAGGACGGCTGCAGCGGTCTGGCGGCCCAGCATCGAGATCCGGGAGCCGAGCACGCAGGTGGCGGCCACTGCGGTCAGCGCCGCCGGGGTGTGGGCGGCGGCCCGGAACCGCGGCCGGTCGCGGATCAGCCGGCAGGCGAAGGCGGACGCGAAGAGCAGCCGGAGCACCCCGGCGACGGCCAGGGCTGCCAGGGAGGGCGCCTCCCGGCCGATCAGGTGCAGGCCGACGGAGAGGATGCCGGGCGCCATGACGGCGCCGCCCGCGGCCGGGCGCAGTTCCATCATCGGGCGGGGCCGGGCAGGGAGCGTAGCCGCTCCGCCCGCGCTCGGGCCACCCGGGTCAGCCGTCCTGGGCCCGGGCGGCCGTGAGGGTGAGCATGGCCCCCTCGGGGTCTCGTATGGTGACCCAGCGCTCGGTGGCGCAGGAGACGATCGTCGACAGGGTCGTCCCGCCGGCCGCGATGGCCGCGTCGATGGCCTCGTCGAGGTCCGCGACGCCGAAGTAGACGTGCCAGCGGGGTCTGGACTCGGGGGCGTGCGAGGCGGCGTCGGGGCCCAGTCCGCCGTTCAGCCGGGCGACGGGCTCACCCGCCTGTCGCAGCACCACCTGGTCGTCCTCGTACGAGACCTCGCAGCACCCGACGCGGCCGGTGGCCCACTCCAGTACCTCGCCGTAGAACATCGCGGACTCGAAGGCGTCACGGGTGCGCAGTTCGAGCCAGGCCGGTGCCCGGCCGCGGCCCACGCGCCATTCGGCCGAGACCCGGCCCTCCCAGACGCCGAAGACCGCGCCGTCCCGGTCGGCCGCGACGGCGCCCCGGCCGCCGCCGGCGAAGGTGACGGGGCCGACCGCGATCGTGCCGCTGCGCTCGCGGATCCGGTCCGTGGCCACGTCGGCGTCGTCGACGGCGAAGTACGGCGTCCAGGTCGGCGCGCCGGCCAGGTCCCCGGCCAGGGCCCCGATGCCGGCGACGGCGACGCCCTCCAGCTCGGCGATCGTGAACGCGTCGCCCGAGCGGGTGGGCCGGAACTTCCAGCCGAGGACCGCGCCGTAGAAATCCTGTGACCGCTGCAGGTCGCGGGCCATCAGGCTCACCCAGCACGGGGCGCCGAAGACCTCTCTCGTAGAAATCTCCACGACTCACGCTCCGTCCTTGTCCCGCCCATCCTCGCGTCGGGTGAGGCGGCCCGCACGTCGGGCACGGCGGTACGGCAGTGGCCGTCCGCGCGGCCGTCCGGTGCTGATACCACCATGATGCGCCTCTGACGGGAGCACCGTGTCTGAATTGATCCGCGTTGACCACTTTCTGTAGCGTTGTGGCCACTCCGGGCGGCTCGCCCGGCCCTCTCCTCCCCCTCCCTGCGACGGCGAGGGATCCGACAGGAGGTGCAGCCGGTGCCGGCGTCGACGCGGACGACAGGACGGAAGGCCGGAGCGGGGCGCGAGCCGGGGGCGGGGCTCAGGACCGGGGCGGGGCGCTCGGCGGTACGCGGGGCGGAGTGGCTGGACGCGCGGTTGCCGCTGGCGGAGCTCACCCGCTCGGTGCTGCGCAAGGTCTTCCCCGACCACTGGTCGTTCCTGCTGGGCGAGATCGCCCTCTACAGCTTCGTGGTGCTGCTGCTGACCGGGGTGTACCTCACCTTCTTCTTCGATCCGTCGATGGCCGAGGAGGTCTACCGGGGCTCGTACGAGCCGCTGCAGGGCGTGCTGATGAGCCGGGCGTTCGCCTCCACGTTGACGATCAGCTTCGACCTGCGGGGCGGGCTGCTGGTCCGCCAGATGCACCACTGGGCGGCGATCGTGTTCGTCGCCGCGATCGGGGTCCACATGCTGCGGGTCTTCCTCACGGGTGCCTTCCGCAGGCCGCGCGAGCTCAACTGGACGATCGGCGTCACCCTCTTCCTGCTGGCCCTGCTGGAGGGGTTCGCCGGCTACTCGCTCCCCGACGACCTGCTGTCGGGCACCGGTCTGCGGATCGCCCAGGGGATCACGCTGTCGGTCCCGGTCGTCGGCACGTACCTGAGCATGCTGGTCTTCGGCGGCGAGTTCCCCGGTGACGACATCGTGCCGCGGCTGTACGCGCTGCACGTCCTGCTCGTCCCGGGCCTGCTGCTCGCCCTGGTCAGCGTCCACGTGCTGCTGGTCTTCGCACTGAAGCACACCCAGTGGGCCGGGCGCGGCAGGACCGGCCGCAACGTCGTCGGCCTCCCGTTCTTCCCGAACTACGTGGCCAAGTCCGGCGGGCTGTTGCTCGCCGTGGCCGGTGTGGTCGCGGTCCTCGGGGGTGTCGCGCAGGTCAATCCGATCTGGGTGTACGGCCCCTACCGGCCGGACCTGGTCTCCACGGGCTCCCAGCCGGACTGGTACATCGGCTTCCTGGAGGGGTCGCTGCGGCTGATGCCGGGCGTGGAGACCCGTCTCTGGGGCCACACGGTGAACTGGAACCCCCTGCTCACGGCGGTGGTCCTGCCGGGGCTGCTGTTCGCGGTGCTGTACGCGTACCCGTTCTTCGACCGCTGGATCACGCCCGGGCCGGGCGAGCGGCACCTGTGCGACCGGCCGCGCGACCGGCCGGTGCGCACCGGGCTGGCGGTCGGGGCCCTGTCCGGCTACGGGGTGCTGCTCGTCGCGGGCGGCCAGGACATCGCGGCGTTCGTCTTCGACGTGCCGGTCGCCGCGGTGACCTGGACGCTGCGGGCGGCGTTCTTCGTGCTGCCGGCGGTCGCGTTCTGGACCACCAGGCGGCTGTGCCTGGCGCTGCAGGCCCGGGAGGCCGCGGAGTTGGCCGGGGGCGCCGAGTCGGGGCTGGTGGTCCAGGGGGTGGAGGGCGGCTTCCACCCGCAGCACCGGGCGCTGTCGGCCGACGAGCGCTACGAGATCCTCGTCCGGGAGAGGCCGCAGCCCCTGGCGGCGGGCCCGGAGCCGGCGGTCGGTGCGGGCCGGCTGCGGCGCCTGGTGGGGCGTGCGCGGTCAGCGCTGTCCGCCTGGTACTACGCCGACCGGGTCCGCTATCCGGTGACCGAGGAGCAGCGGACCCGGGTCGAGGACGCCCTGGCGGGCCCGGACCGGCGGCCGCCCGCGGACGGGGGCTGAGCAGCCCGGGGCCGCCCCGCGGCCCCGGGCCCGCCACCCGCCCTGCTACTGCGGGTGGTCGAGGGTGCGGAAGGCGAAGCCGACCACCGCGGGGAGCAGGATGCCGAACCCGATCAGGCACAACCACAGCCCCTGGACCACACCCAGGCCGATCAGGGCGCTGCCCGCGGCCGCCGTGACGGGGAGGTAGGTACGGCCCGGGAAGAACGCGCGCCGCCCGCCCGCTTCCCGCACCTCGGCCGTGTGCCGGTCCTCCGGCCGGCTGCCACCGCGCCGGTGCTGCCGCCACAGGAAGGCTGCGATGAGGGCCGACATGAGGAACGACACGGCCAGGGCGGCGGTTCCGGCCGGCTCCCCCGAGAACCAGGCGTAGACGGCCATGGTGACCGCGAAGAACAGGGCGGTCCCGGTGAACAGCCAGGCCTCACCTTTCACGGGTGACCTCCGGGTGGTGCAGGTCGAAGGCCGGGGATTCGGAGCGGATGCGCGGCAGGGTGTGGAAGTTGTGCCGGGGCGGCGGACAGCTGGTCGCCCATTCGAGCGAACGCCCCCATCCCCACGGGTCGTCCACGGTCACCCGCGCGCCACTGGTCTGCGTCCGCCAGACGTTGTAGAGGAACGGGAGGGTGGACAGCCCCAGCAGGAAAGCGCCGATGCTGGAGATCGTGTTGAGGACCGTGAACCCGTCCCCGGCCAGGTAGTCGGCGTACCGGCGGGGCATGCCGGCCTCGCCGAGCCAGTGTTGGACGAGGAAGGTGGTCTGGAAGCCGACGAAGAGGGTCCAGAAGTGGATCCGGCCGAGCCGCTCGTCCAGCATCCGGCCGGTGAGCTTGGGCCACCAGAAGTAGAAGCCGGCGAAGGTCGCGAAGACGATCGTGCCGAACAGGACGTAGTGCAGGTGGGCGACGACGAAGTAGCTGTCGGTCAGATGGAAGTCCAGCGGCGGTGAGGCCACGAGGACGCCCGTCAGCCCGCCGAGGAGAAAGGTGACGAGGAAGCCCACCGACCACAGCATCGGGGTCTCGAAGGAGAGCGACCCTCTCCACATGGTGCCGATCCAGTTGAAGAACTTCACCCCCGTCGGTACGGCGATCAGGAAGGACAGGAGGGCGAAGAACGGCAGCAGCACCGCGCCCGTGGCGAACATGTGGTGTGCCCACACCGTCGCGGACAGGCCGGTGATGGCGATGGTGGCGCCGATCAGGGCGGCGTAGCCGAACATGGGCTTCCGGCTGAAGACGGGCAGGATCTCGGTAACCACCCCGAAGAAGGGCAGGGCCACGATGTAGACCTCCGGGTGACCGAAGAACCAGAAGAGGTGCTGCCACAGCAGGGCGCCGCCGTAGGCCGCGTCGAAGACGTGCGCGCCGAGCTTCCGGTCCGCTTCGAGGGCCAGCAGGGCGGCGGCGAGCACGGGAAAGGCCAGCAGCGCCAGGATCGACGTGAACAGCACGTTCCAGGTGAAGATCGGCATGCGGAACAGGGTCATCCCGGGCGCGCGCAGGCAGACGATGGTGGTGATGAAGTTGACCGCGCCGAGGATGGTGCTCACACCGGACACCACCAGCCCCATCACCCACAGGTCCGACCCGGGACCGGGCGAGTACACGCCCCCGTTGAGCGGGGCGTACGCGAACCAGCCGAACGCGGCCGCTCCTTGCTCGGTGAGGAACCCCGACACGACCATCAGGCCGCCGAAGAGGTACACCCAGTAGGTGAACGCGTTCAGCCGGGGGAAGGCCACGTCGGGCGCGCCGATCTGCAGCGGCATGACCGCGTTGGCGAAGCCGGTGAAGGTCGGGGTGGCGAACAGCAGCATCATCACGGTGCCGTGCACCGTGAACAGCTCGTTGTACTGCTGGTTCGAGAAGATCTGGTTGCCGGGGCGGGCGAGTTCGGCCCGCATGAGCAGGGCCAGGACCCCGGCGAACAGGAAGAAGGCGAAGGCCGTCACGAGGTAGAGGTTGCCGATCACCTTGTGGTCGGTGGTCGACAGCCAGCGCAGCAGCGCCGCGCCCTGGCCGATGCGCCGTTCGGTGCGCTGTCCGGCCGCAGGCCGGGCGTACCCCTCGGGTACGGAGGACGGGGCCCCGTGGGGTGAGGGGTCCACTGACGTCATCCGGCCTCCCGAGCCTCGCCGCCGCACCGCGGCCCGGCGGCCGCCGTACCGGTACCCCCTCTGCTACAGGCTGCGGGGGCGCGGCCGCGCGGCGGCGCGCCGCAAAGTGGCCCGGTCGGACCGGCCTGCCGGGCGCCGACGGGCGGGCGGGGCCGCCGACGCGGGCAGCCGGGTTGCCGACGGGGCGGGCCGGGTTGCCGACGGGGCGCCGGGTCAGTCCGCGGCGTCCTTGGTCGTGATGAGGTCCGTGAGGCCCCGCATCCCGCCGTCGGTGAAGGCACGGCGCTGCCGGTCCGCGGGGGTCCCCTGCTGGAGCAGCCGGTGCAGCAGGGCGCTGACCTCCCGCAGGTCCCCGGCCTCCTCCAAGGCCGGGGTGATGTGCTGGATCAGCATGTAGAGCACGTCCCCGGCGCTCTGCCGGTGCCCGCCCGGGTCGAGGAGGGTGCCGCTCAGCCCGTAGCGGGCCGCGTGCCACAGGGAGGCCTGGAGCAGTTCGGGGGCGCAGACGGGGAGCGGCGCGCCGGCCTTCTCCTCGTTGACCGCGGTGGTGATCAGGCCCCGGGCGATGCCGGCGAGCAGGACGGCGTCGTCGGCCTCCAGCTGCACGTCCAGGCACCGGATCTCGATCGTGGGGTAGCGCTCGGACAGCCGCGCCTGCCAGTACAGCTGGCCCCGATCGGCGATCATCCCGGACTCCACGAGCGCGTCGACCCGCTGCTCGTAGTCGGCGAGCGAGTCGAAGAGCGGTGGCAGGCCGCTGACCGGCCAGCGGCCGAAGACGATGGTGCGCCAGCTCGCGAAGCCGGTGTCGCGCCCGTCCCACATGGGGGAGTTCGCGGACATCGCGAGCAGGGTGGGCAGCCAGACCCGCAGCCGGTTCATGGCCGCCACGCCGGTGTCCCGGTCGGGGATCGCGACGTGCACGTGCATCCCGTTGATCAGTTGTTCGTCGACCAGCCGGCCGGCCTCCTCGCGCATCTTCAGGTACCGCGTCTCGCGGGTGACCGGCACCGGCACGCCGGCCCGGAGCGGCACCGTGGCCGTCTTGGCGACCACGCAGCCCTCCTCCTCGGCGGCCGCCGCCACCGCGTGCCGCAGCCGCAGCAGGTGGCCGCCGACCTCCTCCAGGTCCGTGCAGACCGGAGTGGCGACCTCCACCTGTGCCTGGAGCAGCTCGTGCTGCACCTCGCCCTCGTCCACCCAAGTACCCAGGCCCGCCCGGGCCCGTACCTCCTCGGCGCAAGCCACCGGGAGGTGGGTGGCGGGGTCCAGCAGTACGTACTCTTCCTCAACCCCGACCGTGGTCATGTCCCGCCGTGCTCCTCGCCGAAGTACCCGAGCCGAACCCCGTGTCGAACTCCCTGTCGAACTCCTTGACGAGTGCCCCGCAGAAGGCATCCAGGTCCGCCGGTTTTCGGCTGGTGACCAGGGTGGCGGGGGCGGCGCGGCAGACGCGGACCTCCTCGTCCACCCAGGTGCCACCGGCGTTGCGGATGTCGGTCGCCAGGCTCGGCCACGAGGTCAGCGTGCGGCCCCGTACGACGTCGGCCTCGACCAGGGTCCAGGGCGCGTGGCAGATCGCCGCGACCGGTTTGGCCGCCTCGAAGAACCGCCGGACGAACCGGACGGCCCCCTCGTGCAGGCGCAGGGCGTCCGGGTTGGCCAGGCCGCCGGGCAGGACGAGCGCGTCGAAGCCGTCCGCGGCAGCGGCCGCGTCGTCGCCGAGCACGTCGTCGACGTGGTGGCGGCCGGCCTTCTCCAGATGCCGGAAGGCGCGGACCTCCCCCGGCTTCGTGGAGACCAGCCGCGGTTCCCAGCCGGCGTCGAGCACGGCTTTCCACGGCTCGATGAGCTCGATCTCCTCGACGCCCGCGGGCGCCGTCAGAAAGGCGATGCGCACCAGGCTCACTTCCTTCGGTCCGGGGCCCGGGCCGACCGGTCCCCAGGTGGGTTCCGCGTCTGCCCGGTAGGACTCACCTCAAGCATGGCAGGGATGTGCGTCGGCGGAACTCCGGGAAGCCGGCCGTCCGGCGTCCGGCCGCCTCCTTCGGGCGAATCCGCCGAGGGGTGCGTGCGCCGTCCGGCCCTGCGTGGCACCTCGTAGGGCGACGGCCCTTCGCCACCAGCAGAGGCGGTACACGCGTAGATGAGCAGGCGATCCGGAGCGCGGCCGGACCGCCACGCGGCGGATCCGCGCGGGGACGGCCCGCGCTCCTCCGTTCGGGTGGCGGGCCGCCGTGCCCGCACCCGGTACGGGGCCGCGGCACGTGGGCGCGGACGGCCGGCGGCGGACGGGGGCTCGGGGGCGGGCGCCGGTGCCGGTGCGGGCCCGGTGTCGCCGGCACTGCGGACGGCGGCGGCGTACGCCTGGCGGCTGCTGGTCCTCGGCGCGGCCGTGTACGCGGTCTTCGCGGTCCTGGGCCGGTTCCACGAGTTGGCGGTGGCCGTCTTCCTCGGCCTGGTCGGGGCCGCGCTGCTGCGTCCGGTCGCGGACCTGCTCGACCAGTGGATGCCCCGCCCGCTGGCGGTGGCCTGCTGCGTCATCGGGAGCACCGTGCTCCTGATGGGGGTGCTCGCGGGCATCGGCGAGACGGTGGCCGTGCAGTGGCATTCGCTGGTCGCGGAGTTCCGGATCGGCCTCGGCCGGCTCCAGGGATGGCTGGACCGGGCCCCGTTCGGCCTGGCCCCGGACGCACTGACCGACCTGCGCGAGCGGATCGGCTCCTACCTCACCAGCCACCGCACCTCGCTGCTCAGCACGGCCTGGGACAGCGCCGGCCGGGTGGCGCACGGGCTGACCGTGGGCGCGCTGGGACTGTTCTGCGCGGTGTTCTTCATCGCGTCGGGCGAGCGGCAATGGGACTGGTTGTGCCGCCAGCTGCCGCCGGGTGGGCGGGTCCGGGCGGAGGTCGCCGGGCGGGCGGCGTGGCGGGCGTTCACCGGGTACACCCACGGGATCGTGCTGGTGGCGGCCACGAACGCCGTGCTCGTCGGGGTCGCGCTGTACGCCCTGGGGGTCCCCCTGGCGGTGCCGCTGGCGCTGCTGGAGTTCTTCCTCGCGTTCATCCCGCTCATCGGGTCACCGATCGCGCTGGCGGTCGCGGTGGTCGTCGCACTGGCGTCCAAGGGGCCGCTGGTCGCCGCGCTCGTGGTCGCGCTGATCGTGCTGATCGGGCAGCTGGAGGGGCACGTGCTGCACCCGTTGGTGATGAGCTGGGCGGTACGGCTGCACCCCCTCGTGGTGGCACTGTCGGTGGCGGCGGGGACGATCGCCGCGGGCCTGGTGGGCGCCGTGGTGGCCGTACCCCTGGTGTCGGTGGTGTGGGCGGTCCGCCTGGCCCTGGGGAAGCGGGCGGGCGGGGCCGGTCCGGCGGCGCCCGGCGGGAGCTGAGGGCGCCCGGCGGAAGCTGAGGGCGCCGGGCGGGAGCTGAGGGCGCCGGGCGGGAGCTGGCCCGGGCCACCCGATGGGCCTGGTCCGCGGCCGATCCGACGGGCTGCTTTCGCCGCGGTCCCGCGCGGGTATATCCCTGACGAACAGCTCACGAGACGGCCGGGTCGCACGGCGGTGCGGCGCGACCACCCGTCGGAGGAGCCGATATGCGCTACGCAGAGGTCACCGAAGGAATCCCGCAGGACACGTTGAGTGTGAGCACCGGCGAGGCCCGCGCCCTGTCGGAGACCCTTTTCCGCAGGCTGCGTGCCCTTGAGGAAGGTACGGCCGAGTACTCCTACGTGCGCAACACCCTCGTGGAACTCAACCTCAGCCTGGTGAAGTACGCCGCCCGCCGCTTCCGTGGCCGCAGTGAACCCATGGAAGACATCGTCCAGGTCGGGACGATCGGGCTGATCAAGGCCATCAACAGGTTCGACCCGGAGCGGGGCGTGGAGTTCACCACCTTCGCCCTGCCGACCATCACCGGGGAAATGAAACGGTTCTTCCGCGACACCAGCTGGGCCGTCCGGGTACCGCGGAGGCTCCAGGAACTGCGGATAGGCGCCGCCAAGGCGCACGACGCCCTGGAGCAGGACCTCGGCCGCGAACCCACGGAGGGTGAGATCGCCGAGCACCTGAACGTGAGCGAAGAGGAGTTCGCGGAGGGGCAGAAGGCGGCGCACGCGTATTCGGCGCGCTCCCTGGACGCCCCGGCACGGGAGGACGGCGACCGGCAGCCCGGATCCGACCGGCCCTCGCTCGGCGAGGAGGAGACCGCGTACGACCGCATCGAGTGCCTGGAGTCGCTCAAGCCGGTCCTGGCCACCCTGCCGCAGCGCGAGCGCACGCTGCTGTCGCTGCGCTTCGGGGACGAGCTGACCCAGTCCGAGATCGGCGAACGGCTCGGGCTGTCCCAGATGCACGTTTCCCGGCTGCTCAGCCGGACCCTGGCCATGTTGCGGGCGAGCCTGCTCGAGGACACGTGACCGCGTTCAGCCCGCTCCGTCGGGCCGCCGTCCAGCGCTGCGTCGTCGAGGTGTCCGTCCAGCGCGCCGTCCAGCGCGCCGTCTAGCGCCGTCGCCTCGGAAGCGGTGCCGCCACCTCCGCCCAGACCGTCTTGCCGGTCCCGTCGGGGCGGGGGTCCCAGCCCCAGTTCCGGGCGAGCCGGTCCACGACCAGCAGGCCGTGCCCGCCGGGGAGGGCGGGGTCGGAGGCCGTTCGGCGGCGGGGGTGCTCGGGGCTCCCGTCGCCGACTTCCACGCGGAGCCGGTCGGAGCTGGCCCGCAGGACCAGTTCGCTGGGGCCGCCCGCGTGTACGCAGGCGTTGCTCACCAGTTCGGAGACCATCAGCAGGACGTCCTCCAGCAGGACGTCCTCGGCGGCTCCGGCCCGGTCCGGATCGTCCGGGTCCGCCTTGCCTCCGCAGCGTCCGTCGGCGGCCTCCCGGTGGTTCCCGGAAGATCGGGCGATCCAGTGCCAGGCCGCGAGAGCGTCCACGGTGAACTGGCGGCAGCGGGCCACGACGCCTCCGGTTGCGCTACCGAGAGCCAGCCTGCGGATCTCCTCGCTCATGGCATGGTGCCCCGTTCCTCCTTGCCGTGCGACCTGCCGAAATCCGCCTACCCTGCCGGGCCGAGAACATTCGCCGGGTCGGTCCGGTTCAGGTGGCGGGCGCGCCGTCGGCCCGCGCCTGGAGCCGGTGCCCCTCGGGCACGGGCAGGACGGCGTCCAACCGGCGCAGGCTGGCCCTGCGCTGTACGAGGGACAGCCCCGCGACCGCCGTGCCCAGCGCTACCCAGCCGGCCGGTCCGGCCGCCATGACGGCACCGGTCAGCAGCAGCGGTCCGACGGCCTTCTGCACGGACGAGGAGAGCCCGGCCACTCCCAGGTACGAGGCCCTCGCGTGCCGGGGCGCCAGTGAGACCGCGAGTTCCCACGAGCTCACGGAGCGCACGAGCTCCGCTGCAGTGGCCAGCACCGCGGCGGCGAGCAGGGCGAGCGCGGCGGCCGGGGCACCACGGGCGGGGGCGAGGGCGACGGCGGCGCAGCAGGCCAGCAGGAGGATCCCGTACCAGGTGGCGGCGCGCGCGGCCCGGCGCGGCTCCTCGACCTTGGCGGACACGGTCAATTGAAGGGCGACGACGAGGACGGTGTTGATCGCGAGGAGGGCCGGCACGAGGGCGTGCGGCGCGTCGGTGCGGTGGACGAGCCAGAGCGGCAGCCCGACGTTGAGGATGGCGTCGTCGAGGTTCAGGGGGACGTCGAGCAGGACGAAGCGGAGGTAGCCGCGGTCCCGCCACGGGCTGCGCCCGCCGTCGGTGGGCGGCGGGGGCGCGGCGGCCGGTGCCGGGGCGATCAGGCGGCCCCGGCCGTGCGGCTCCCGGGTTTGCCGCACCAGCGCGGCGGCCGCCAGGAAGGACAGCGCGTTGCCGAGGATGAGCAGCTCGTACGCTTCCCTGGTGCCGACGGCGAGGCCGAGGGCGGCGATTCCCGCGCCGACGGCATAACCGGCATTGGCCGCGCTGCGCGAGAGGGCCTGGTAGGTGGCGCGCCGTTCGCCGGCGACCCGGGTGGCGAAGAGCATCTCCAGCGTCTTGGCCGCGCGGTCCCCCAGGTGGGTGAGGGCGACGACGAGGACCAGCACGTCGAAGCGGCTGACCACGAGCAGGGTGCAGAGTGCCGCGAGGCGCAGCAGATGGCAGGAGATGAGCAGCGGGCGCAGTGGGAAGCGGTCGGCGAGGTGCCCGGCGAGCGGTGAGCCGGCGATGCCCGCGAGGGCGCCGGCCCCGAGCAACAGGCCCAGCCGTCCGGCGTCGAGTCCCACGACGAAGGTGAAGAACAGGACCGACGAGGCCGCCCAGAGGCCGGTGCCCGTCCGGTCCAGCAGCTGGCCGAAGAGCATGATCCGGGCGTCGCGGCCGCCGGGCGGGCGGCGCAGCTGTGCGATCAGGCCCTTCCTCCCGCCGTCGCACGCCGACGCGTGTCCTCCGCCGCGCCGCCGTTTCATCCCCGCCTCCGGAATCGCCGAAAGTATCTCGACATCGAGGTACTTCGGGTCAGCTTCCCGGACATCAATCTCGACGTCAAGATACTTAGCGTGGCGCTACGCTGGTGCCGGAGGCCGTAGCGGGCCGTCGGGCCGGGGAGTTGGGGCCGGGGGCGGGGCCGGCCGGTCGGAGCCGAGGGAGGAACCGTGACCGAGCGCAAGCCACCGGGCGTCAGCTTCGAGTCCTGGGTGGACCGGCAGATCCGCGAGGCCGCCGAGCGCGGCGCTTTCGACCGGCTGGAGGGCATGGGCAAGCCACTGGCCTCCGTCGACGCCCCGTACGACGAGATGTGGTGGGTGAAGGAGAAGCTGCACCGCGAGGGATTCGCCGGGCTGCCACCGGCCCTCGCCCTGCGCAAGGAGGCCGAGGACGCGATGGAGGCGGTGCGCTCGGCCCGCTCGGAGCGGCAGGTGCGCGCCGTCCTCGCCGCGATCAACGAGAAGATCAGCGCCGCCCTGCGCAGGCCGCCGCCCGGGCCGCCGCTGCGGCTCACCGTCTTCGACGTGGACGCGGTCCTCGCGGCCTGGCGCACGGGACGGACCGACTGAGCCGATACCGGGGCGGCGGCGGTGAAGGCGGCGTCCGGGGCACCGGCGGCGACGTGCCCGTCCGGTACTACCGGCCGACAGCCATAGAGAGTGCTACAAATGGTCTCGTGGCCCGTCCTTGCAACCCGTGCCGGGGACGTCGGTGCGGTCACTGAGCCGGAAGCGCCCGCGTAGCGTCGCCAGACAGGTATTCGTCCTTCAGGTGGCGATCGTGGTGCTGCTCGCCGCCGGCGCCGTGCTGGCCCTCGTCCTCCAGTCGCGCCACGACGTCGACCGGGAGGCCCGCAACCGCTCGGTGGCCGTCGCCCAGACCTTCGCGCACTCCCCCGCCCTACGCGAGGCGCTGCGCACCTCCGACCCGTCCAAAACCCTCCAGCCACTGGCGGAGCAGACCCGCAAGGCCGCCAAGGTCGACTTCATCGTCGCGATGGACACCAGCGGCATCCGGTACTCCCATCCGCTGCCCGACCGCATCGGCAAACGCTTCGTCGGAACGATCGAGCCCTCGCTGAACGGCCGCGTGCACACCGAGAGCGTGGAGGGCCCCCTGGGCAAGGAGATCCAGGCGGTGGTGCCCGTCTTCTCCGAGGGCGACAAGGGCGAGGTGGAGGCGCTGGTGTCGGCGGGGCTCACCGTTGAGAACGTGGCCAGCGTCGTCGACCAGCAGCTCCCGGTGATCCTCGGCACCAGCGCGGCCGGACTGGCCCTCGGCACCGCGGGCGCCGCCCTGATCAGCCGGCGGCTGCGCCGCCAGACCCACGGCCTGGGGCCGCTCGAAATGACCCGGATGTACGAGCACCACGACGCCGTGCTGCACTCCGTACGGGAAGGGGTACTGATCACGGACGGCGGCGGACAGCTGCTCCTCGCGAACGACGAGGCGAAACGCCTCCTCAACCTGCCGCCCGACGCCGAGGGCCGGCACATCCGCGAGCTCCCCGAACTCGACGGGCACCTGGCCGACCTGCTGCTCTCCGGCCGGGAAGCCACCGACGAGGTGCTGGAGGCCGGGGAGCGGCTGCTGGTCATCAACCAGCGGCCGACCCGGCCGTCGGGCAGCAGGACCGAAGGCACGGCCGTGACCATCCGGGACTCCACCGAGATGCAGATCCTGACCACCCGGGCCGAGGCCGCCCGCAGGCGACTGCGGCTGCTGTACGACGCCGGGGTCGGCGTCGGCACCACCCTCGACGTGGAGCGGACCGCCCAGGAACTCGCCGACGTCGCCGTGCCCCGCTTCGCGGACTTCGTCACCGTCGACCTTGCAGAACCGGTCCTGCTCGGCGACGAACCCACCGCCGCGGCAGTCGACCTGCGCCGCACGGGCGTGAGCGGCATCCGCGACGACGTTCCGCTCTACCCGCGGGGCCGGCTGATCGACTTCCTGCCCTCCACCCCCCAGGCGCGCGGACTGAGCAGCGGCAGGGCCGAGGTGATCGCCGACCTGGCCGACGCCCCCGGCTGGCACGCGCAGGACCCGCCGCGGGCCCGGGCCATCGTGGACTACGGGGTCCACTCCCTGATCACGGCCCCGCTCAAGGCCCGCGGCGTCGTCCTCGGCGTGGTCAACTTCTGGCGCTCCGAGAAGCCGCAGCCGTTCGACGAGGAGGACCTCTCGCTCGCCGAGGAGCTCGTCGCCCGGGCCGGCGTCAGCATCGACAACGCCCGCCGGTACACCCGCGAGCACGCCCTCGCCGTCGCCCTCCAGCACAGCCTGCTGCCGCGCGACCTGCCCGAGCAGAACGCCGTCGAGGTCGCCCACTACTACCTGCCCGCCCAGTCCGGGGTGGGCGGCGACTGGTTCGACGTGATCCCGCTCCCCGGCGGCCGGGTCGCGCTCGTCGTCGGCGACGTGGTGGGTCACGGACTGCACGCCGCCGCGGCCATGGGCCGGCTGCGGACCGCCGTTCTGAACTTCACCTCCCTCGACCTGCCGCCCGACGAGCTGCTGGCCCGCCTCGACGACCTCGTGCAGTACACCGACCAGAACGGGGAGGGCGGCGGAGCCGAGGGCGGCCTGCTCGGAGCCACCTGCCTGTACGCCGTCTACGACGCCGTGGCCCGGCGCTGCACCGTGGCGCGCGCCGGCCACGTACCGCCGGCGGTGGTGTTCCCGGACGGCCGGGTCGAGACGCCCGAGCTGCCCGCCGGGGCGCCCCTGGGGCTCGGCGGGTTCCCCTTCGAGGCGGCGGAGCTGGAGCTCGCCGAAGGCAGCCAGCTGGTGCTGTACACCGACGGACTGATCGAAGACCGCGCCCGCGACATCGACGAGGGGCTCGACCTGCTGCGCTCCGCGCTCGCCCACGCCGACCGCAAGCCGGAGGACACGGTGGCGGCGGTACTGCAGGAACTGCTGCCGGTGCGGGCGCGCGACGACGTGGCCCTGCTGGTCGCGCGGACGTCGGTGTTGCCTGCGGAGCGGATCGCCGAGTGGGAAGTCCCGTTCGAGCCGAGCGCGGTCGCGACGCTGCGCGCGGTCGCGGTGGAGAAGCTGGACGAGTGGGGGCTGTCGGAGCTCTCGTTCAGCACGGAGCTGGTGCTCAGCGAGCTCATCACCAACGCGATCCGGCACGGCGCGGAGCCGGTGCGCGTACGACTCCTGCGCGACCGGGTCCTGACCTGCGAGGTCTTCGACGGCAGCAGCAGTTCACCGCGCCTGCACTATGCGACGACCACCGACGAGGGCGGCCGCGGCCTCTTCCTGGTGGCCCAGCTCAGCCGACGGTGGGGGGCGAGGTACACACCGGACGGGAAGGTCATCTGGTCCGAGCAGCAGCTCCCGGACAGCGGGGAGGAGTGACGGCGGGGGCGGGCTTCCTCCTGCCCGTCACCTGCCGACCGTCCGTCCTCGCGGTCACCACGGCCACGGCGACACACGCGGCCCCACGGCGGGGCCCGGCCGCAAGGGTTCCGCGCCTACCTGCGGGCCGTGGGCCACCATCGGTTCGGCATCCCTGGGCGCCTCCTGGCCGGCCGGGCGGTCCACATCGGCGCCTACTCGGCGTACGGCTACTCGGCGTACGGGATCCCCGCCCTCGGCACTGCCGTCTCCTCGGCGGCCGCGGCGGCGGGGCGATCCCGTCCCAGCCGCTGCCGGGCGTCGGGGCCGGGCCGGTGGCCGACGGGCCGCGGTGGGCGGCCGCCGCGCTGCTGGGGCGTCTTCGGCCTGGGCGGCCGAGCTGTCCGGGTGCGGGGGTCAGCTGACGCCGTAGCGTGCGCCGATGCCGTCGAGGATGAGCTGCAGCCCTTCCTCGAACTGGGCGTCGAAGTCCTCGAACAGGTACGTCCCGGCGGCTGCCGCGCTCGGGTAATCGGCCAGGCGCTCGCCGCGCTCGGCCACGTCGAAGCCCTCCCGTCGCTCGCCGGGGACGGGGTGGACACCCTGCTCCTCCGCGACGAAGCCCAGGGTGTACACGAAGGCCGTCGCGAGGGCCCGGACGGCCTGCGGCAGGTCGAGGCCGGCGTCCTGCAGGGCCCTGAGGTGGGCCTCCACCTGTTCGCCGTGGCCGGTGCCGGTGAACCGGGAGCCGCTGAAGACGCGGGCGCCGTCACGGTAGGAGAGCAGCGTGCGCCGCAGGTGGCGGTTGCCGGCCAGCAGCATCGCGCGCCACGCCGGCCCGTCCGCCCCGGGATCGTGCGGCGGCACGGCCGCCGGGTCGGCCGCCATGCGCCGGTGCATCTCGGTGGCCATCTCGTCGATGAGCTCTTGCTTGTTCTTGAAGTGCCAGTAGAGCGCGGGCGCCTTCACGTCCAGTTCCGCCGCGATCGCCCGCAGCGTGAGCTTCTCCAGCCCCGTCTCGTTCAGCAGGCGCAGGGCCGCCTCGGCAACGGTCACGCGGCTCAGCGGCGGGACACGGGGCGGCGTGCGGTCGGACTTGGGGGTCATCGCATGCCTCTCGTGTGGTCGCGCGGACGGCGCGGCGGCGTCCGGAGCACGCGGCGTCCGGAGCGTTCCGGGTTGACAGCTTAACAACGTTAAGGGCATGCTCGTGCCATCGACTCCTTAACGGCGTTAAGGAGGGCGGGGACGTGTGGGGTGGGCGTGGTGCGCCCGGATGACGAACGGGGATGACGATGAGCACACGGACGATCGAGAACGGGGCGGGCGGCGGGACCGACGTGCTGGTGGTGGGGGCGGGCCCGACCGGCCTGGCCCTGGCCTGTTGTCTGGCGCGGCGCGGTGTCCGCCCGCTGGTGGTGGAGCGGGCGGCGGGCCTGTTTCCCGGCTCGCGCGGCAAGGGGATCCAGCCGCGGACGCTGGAGGTCTTCGACGACCTGGGCGTACTGGAGGAGGTGCTGCGCCGGGGCGGCCCGGCCCCGGTCGCAATGGCCTGGAAGGACGGCGTACGACTGGGTGAGCACCGCATGTTCGACGAGGTGGAACCCACCGAGCAGGATCCTTACACGGGCCCTTGGATACTCCCCCAGTGGCGGACGCAGGAGATCCTGCTGGCGCGGCTGCGGGAACTGGGCGGCGACGTGCGGTTCGGCACGGAACTGACCGCTCTCACGCAGGACGACGGCGGTGTCGAGGCCCTCCTCGCGTCGGACGGCGGCCCGGCCACCGCGGTCCGCGCGCGCTACCTCGTCGGCGCCGACGGAGGCCGGTCCACGGTCCGCCGGCTGACCGGCATCAAGATGTCGGGCGAACGCGTCGACCCCACCCCGCTGGTCGTGGCGGATGTGGTGGTCGACGGCCTGGACCGCGACAACTGGCACCTCTTCCCGCCCACGGAGGACGGCAGCCGGGGCTTCGCCGCCCTGTGCCCCCTGCCCCACACGCAGGAATTCCAGTTCGTGGGCCAGTACCGCGAGGTGCGGGCCGAACTCTCCGCGGACGACATCCGCGCCCTGGTGGCCGAGCTCACCCATGTCAGGGCCGAAGAGGTGCGGGATGTCCGCTGGGCTTCGGACTTCACGGTGAACGCGGCGCTCGCCGACCGGTTCCGGCAGGGGCTGGTCTTCCTGGCCGGCGATGCGGCGCACATCCACTCACCCGCTGGTGGCCAGGGCCTCAACACCAGCGTCCAGGACGCCTACAACCTGGGCTGGAAGCTCGCCGCCGTGCTGTGTGACGGCGCCCCCGAGGCCCTGCTGGACACGTACGAGGAGGAGCGCCTGCCCGAGGCGGCCGCCGTGCTGGGGCTGTCCACGCGCATCCACCGCGGCGAGGCCCGCCGCGGTGCCGCCACCCGCCAGCTCGGCATCCACCACCGGGGCTCGTCGCTGTCCCGCGAGCTCCGGTCCGGCCTGCCGGAGGACGCCCTCACCGCGGGGGACCGCGCCCCCGACGGCCGGCGCGACGGGCTGCGGCTGTTCGATCTGTTCCGGGGGCCGCACTTCACCCTGCTGGCCGTCGGCACCGACCTGCCGGAGCACCTCCCGCCACTGCCGCAGCTGCGCACGGCCCGGATAGGGGCCCACGAGGGGTACGGTCGCGGCCTGTTCTTGATCCGCCCCGACGGCTACACCGCCTGGGCCGCGCACTCCGCAGCCGAAGCGGCCGATCTGGCGGACTGGGTGACCCAGGTCAGGGGCCCGGCAGTCACCGCCGTTCCGGCCGCCGGCTGACCGCCGGCTGGCGGCTGGAGCCGGCCCCGGGCTCGTGCAGGCTGGGCGGGAGTGCGTACGCTCACCTCTCCAACCAGGGGAGGAGACGTACATGCAGGTCAGGTCCAGACGACAGGTACTC
This sequence comes from Streptomyces sp. NPDC059851, assembly GCF_042732005.1. Lineage (NCBI taxonomy): Bacteria > Bacillati > Actinomycetota > Actinomycetes > Kitasatosporales > Streptomycetaceae > Streptomyces > Streptomyces sp. NPDC059851. Next base: position 84,627 of record NZ_JBHWJJ010000004.1, read on the forward strand.
GCAGCGATCGGGGCGGCCGCATTGGCGCCGGCGACCGCCGGGTGCCTGCCGCTGGGGAGGCCGGGCGAGGGCGAACGCGAAGCCGGGCCGATCGGGCCCGTGGCGCAGGCACTGGGCTCGGACGGCACCACCATCGTGGTCGGGGATCCGTCCGCCGAGCTCGTCGTCAAGGTCTACGAGGACCCGAGCTGCCCGGCCTGCGCCGAGTTCGAGACCACCGGCACCGGGCCCCGCCTCCTCGGGATGGCGGCAACGGGCGACCTCCAGTTGCAGTTCGCACTGGGCTCGTTCCTCGGCCCCGGGTCCAAGCGGGCCGTCAACGCCCTGCGCGCGGCGCTCGACAAGGGCAAGTTCGTCGACCTGCACCAGGCGGTCTACGACGGCCAGGCGTCGGCCAAGCGGCGCGGCGGCTTCAGCACGGACGGTCTGCTCGGACTGGCCGACACGATCGAGGGGCTACGTGACGGGAGCTTCGACGACGCGGTGCGCGCGGCACGGCACCGCCAGTTCGTCGAGGCCGCCGACCAGGCCCTCGGCAGGTCCTGGGTGCGCGGGACCCCATCGATGGAGGTCAACGGGTGGCCCGTGAAGGAGGGCGACCGCGACGTCATGGACGACGGGGGCGCCCTCCGCAGGTACCTGAAATCCGCCGAGGACCGCCCGCCGCGCCGCTGAGCGTCGTTCCGGGAGCGGGGCGGGGCGCCGGCCCGGGCGCCGCTCAGGTGTGACTGTTCTTCGAGTAGTAGTGCTCGATGATCTGGATGGCCGCCATGTCGTCAGCGTGCTGGCCGCGCTCGAACTCGGGCGCGCCCTTGACCTCGGCCCGCGTGACGGACAGGTGGACGATCTCGTTCTCGTCGTCCACCCGGGCGACGACCGAGGCCGGCACCAGGACGTGCCGTCCGAAGATCCACGGGCCGGTGTCCACCACCATGAACTGCCGCCCGACGTACTCGCTGTGCCGGTCGATCTTGCCGATGGTCCCGTCGGAGGCCTCGACCTTGTAGCCGACGAGGTCCGCCATGTCAGCGGGCATACGTCCTCACCTCTCCCGATGGCTTGGGGGCGAACCGCGTCACCCGTCACCCTCCGCCCGCCCGTGGACACACGCCACTGACCTGAGCGGCGGCCATACGACCGCCTACCCGCCACGGTCGCCCCTACGCGGGCCGACCGCCACCGGATCCCCGGCCTCCCCGAGTGCCGGTGGGCGCGCCGTCGCAGGGGCGTAGCCCCGTCGTGACGCCGACGGGGCCGCGCCGCGGTGGAGGCGGGAAGACGGAGGCGGGAAGACGGAGGCGGGGCGGAGGAGGCGGAGGCGTCAGGTGCGGAAGGGGCCGGTCACCTCGTACGTGATGCCGCCGGAGGAGCTGCCGCTCGTGCCCCGCTGGCTGGAGAAGTACAGCCGGTTGCCGGCGGGCGAGAAGGCGGGACCGCAGATTTCGGAGGACGGCTGCCCGGTGACCCGCAGGAACGGCGCGACGACGTCGTCCGGGGTGATCACGCAGATTTCCATGGTGCCGCCGTCCTCGGCGACGTACAGGTCGCCGAACGAGGAGCCGGTGACGTTGTCGACGCCGGTGAGCGGGGCGCCGCCACCGACCACGAGCGAGTCGTCGTAGGCCAGCTCGTACGTGTTGTTGGTGAGGTTGAGCTGCCAGACGCGGTTGTCGCCCTTGGTGGTGAACCAGACCGTGTCGTTGGCGTAGTGGCACCCCTCGCCCCCGCTGAAGCGCTTGGCGCCGGACACCTGGTTGCGGGTGGTGGTGGGAGAGCCGTCCGGGTCCGGCACGTTCTGCCAGCTGAAGGAGCCCGAGGTGCCGGAGCCGGCGACCAGGACCTGGAGGGTGCCGGAGGAGAGGTTGCCCCAGGTGGAGGGGCGGAAGCGGTAGAAGCAGCCGTCCGACTCGTCTTCGGTCAGGTAGATCGCCTGCCGGACCGGGTCGGCCGCGGCCGCCTCGTGCTTGAACCGGCCCATCGCCGCCCGTCGCACGGCCGCGTTCACACCCCACGGGTCGGTCTCGTAGACGTAGCCGAGGCTGACCTCCTCGCAGGAGAGCCAGGTGTTCCACGGCGTCTTGCCGCCCGCACAGTTCTGGCGGGTGCCGGAGAGGATCCGGTACGCGGAGGTGACGATGCCGGAGGAGTTGAAGCGGACCGCGCTCGCCCCGCCGGACGGGTTGATCTCCGAGTTGGACACGTAGATCCAGCCCGTGCCATCGGCGTAGCACGCACCGCCGTCGGGGGCGTTGTGCCACTGGTACGAGGTGCCGGGGACGGTCTGGCCGGAGCGGGCGATGACGCGGCTGGTGAAGCCGCTGGGCAGCATGATCCCGTTGGCGTCGGCCGCGCCGAGCGCACCGTACGGGCCGGGCCCCGGCTGGGCGGGGGCGGCGTAGGCGGCGCCGCGCATGAGCGTGCCGCCGAAGGCAGCGGCGGAGGCGCCTATCGCAGCGCCGCGCAGGAAGGTACGACGTTCCACGTTCACTCCTCGGAGAAGGGGAGGGCGGGGGGAGCGGGGGGAAGCGCTGAGGAAACTAGGCGCCGGGTGTTGCGTCCACGCCAACGCCGGGTGTCGCGGGGACGGCCGCTGCCGGACCCCGGGGCAACCGGGCGGCGGGAGCGTACCGCCGGCCACGTGAGGTGTCCCGACCCACGTGGGCGGAAAACGGTGGCGCGCCCGGCGGGCCCGAGCCACACCCCCCCCCGAGGGATCTCCCGTACGGATGTACGAGCGCACTGGAGGGCGGATTCCGCTTGCCTCGAAAATCGAACAGGTGGCCTAATTCAGGCATGGCGCGAACCCAGTTCCCCGATGACCTCCTCCTCACCCAGATCCGGGTGATCCAGACCTACGCCGCCCTCGCCCGGCAGCACCGAGGAGGCAGCACCCGCCTTCGGCGCGCGCTGATCCACGAACTACGTCTGCTGTACGCCCATCCGTACTGGACCGACACCGCCCACTCGTACGCCGACCTCGTCGAGCTGCGGCGCCTCGCCCGCGCCCGGGCGTGGGTGGAGGCCGCTTGACCCCCGGGCCGCCGACGGGCCCGCGCACCGCCCGGGCCGGTACGGTCCCCCGCCCCGGCCCGGCCCCGGCTAGCCGCCGGTCGCCGAGAAGTGCTGATAGTCGGGGTTGGACCAGCGACCGCCCCAGCGCCAGCCGACCTCCTCGAAGGCCCGGGTGATGACGTCGCCCGGGCGGATCATGCCCTGAGCGGTGCGGTCGCGGCGCAGGTAGGACCGTCCGGCAGGCGGGTGTGCGGTGCCGTACCGGTCCACGTAGGGGTTCTCCACGGTGTTGATGTCGACGGCGTCCCCGTAGGCGTGCCGGGAGAGCCGGGAGTCGTCTCCGGTCACCCGGCGGCAGTTGAAGGCAGAGGTGTTGTCGTCGGCCATCGACTTCGCGTCATCACCGCCGTACGCCGAGACGGGCCGTATCCGGCGGATCGGGAACCGGGCCCGGAAGGCCTCGCCGAAGACGTACAGCACGGGGCGCACCACGCGTTCGTGGACGACGAGCTCCCCCCGGTGGACCTTGCCGTCGAAGCCCCAGTGGTTCATCCGGATCAGCCGCAGCCGGTCCGGGCCGACCGGGCAGCCGGGACGGTACGTGGCGCCCAGCGCGGCCGGCGGAACCTCCGTCACCTGGGCGGCCAGATCCCGGGTCTGGGCCTCCACGCGCAACCCGGGCGGCGGGAGCGACACGGTCCGCGTACAGGACGGGGCGGCGGCGCCGAGCACGACGACCACGGCGACGGCGAGGGGGGCGAGGCGCACCGGCCCACGGTAGACGGGCCGGACCCGCCACCCCGCACGCCACGCGGGCCACACGGGTCACGCCAGGTCATGGTCGGGCCACACCCTCCACTCCCCCGGGGCGGTCCCGCGGTGGTCAGCCGGCCGTGCCCGAGCGGTGCGCGTCCCGGTACCGCGACGGCGGGATGCCGTAGTGGGCGGTGAAGGCCTGGCGCAGGGTCTCGGCCGAGCCGAAGCCGCACCTCGCGGCCACACTCGCCAGGGGTAGTGCGGTCGAGGCGAGGAGGTGCGCCGCGGCCTCGGTACGGGCCCGGCGCACGTAGCGGCCCGGCGCCTGTCCGAGGTGCTCCAGGAACAGGCGGGTCAGGTGGCGCGGGGTCACACCCGCGCGCGCCGCCAGCGCCGAAGCGCCCAGGTCCGCGTCAGGGTGACCGGCGATGTACTCGACGAGCCCGCGCACCAGGTCGTTGCGGGGCGGCGGCACGGCCGTGAACAGGCTCATCTGTGCCTGGTTGCCGGGCCGTTGGAGATAGGTGACCAGATCGCGGGCGACCTGGCGGGCCAGTTCGGCGCCGTGGTCTTCCTCCACGAAGGCGAGGGTGAGGTCGAGGGCGCTCGTGATCCCCGCCGCGGTGGAGACGTTGCCGTCGCGGATGTAGATGGGCCGTGCGTCGACCGCCACGGCGGGGTGGCGGGCGGCGAGCTGCGGTGCGAACCGCCAGTGCGTGGTGGCCCGGTGGCCGTCCAACAGCCCGGTGGCGGCCAGTACCGCCGCCCCCGTGCACACCGAGGCCACCCGCCGGCTCTCCTTGGCGAGGCGGCGTACGTGTCCGACGAGCCGCTGGTCGCCGGCGGCCTGTTCGAAGCCCACTCCGCCCGAGACGATCAGGGTGTCGAGCGGTCCGACGAGGCGTTCGAGCGACGCCCCGCCCTGCAGGGTGAGGCCGGAGCCGCACACGATCGGACGGGCGCCCGGCACGGCCAGCACCACGTCGTACGGGCGGGACGGGTCGCCGAGGCGGTTCGCCATGGCCAGCGTCGTGGTGACGCAGGCGATGTCCAGCAGTTCCGCCGTGTCGTAGCCGACCACCGCCACCCGCCGAGTCCCCATGCGACGACCCTATGCCGGAAGGACCGCCACCCCAAGCTTCGGGACGTCCCCGCGGCCGGCGCAGGGCACACGGCCCGCTGCGCCCGCAGACTGGACCCGGTCCGCTCCGCGCACCCGGCACCCGGCACCCGGTCCGTACGCCAGGGCCCGAGCACCCCATCGCCCGTTCACCCCACCACCCCATCCGCCCGGGAGACCCCATGACGACGGCACCCGCTTCCCCCTCCCCCGCCAGCAGCGCACTGCGACGACTCGGGCACCGGTGGCCGACCTGGCTCGCGCTCGTCCTCGTGGTCGCCACCTTCGTCGACGGCACACCGCCCCCGGCACTCCTCGCGGGGCTCCTGGCCGTGATGCCGCTGTGCTACCTGGCCTTCGGCGCGCTGCGCGGGGAGCTGCGCCGGCCGGGCACGCTCCCGGTCCAGGTCGCCGGACTGTTGGGCTTCGCCGCGGTGGCCGTGACGGTGCTCGCACTGGACCGCACGGCGGGGTACCACCTGCTGGCGGCCGGCTGGTTCGGCCACGCGGTATGGGACTTCGCCCACCACCGCACCGGCCGGGTGGTCCCCCGGGCGTGGTCGGAGTGGTGCTGCGTCGTCGACCTGTGCGGCGCGGCGGCCATCCTGCTGTGGACGTGGACCGGCCGCTGACGCGCTGCGCCGCGGGGAGGTCCTCTTGCGCGAGCGCCGCCGAGCCGCTTTGGTGATCCGGATCACCGATGGGGCGAACGGGAAGGCGGCCACCAATGGCGGACACCACCCAGAAGGGCACCGGAGCGGGCGAGAACCATGCGCCGCGCAAGGCGAGTTGGCGGACCATCGGCCCGGGAATGGTCGTCGCGGCGACCGGGGTCGGCGCCGGTGACCTCGTCGCCACCCTCATTGCGGGCAGCAAGTTCGGGTACACCCTGCTGTGGGCGGCGGTGATCGGCTGTCTGGTCAAGATCTCGCTCGCCGAGGCCGCAGGCCGCTGGCACCTCGCCACCGGCCGCACCCTCTTCGACGGTTGGCGCAGCCTCGGTTCCTGGACCAGCGTCTACTTCGCCGGGTACGTCGTCGTCTGGGGGTTCGTGTACGGCGCCGCCGCGATGTCCTCCAGCGCGCTCCCCCTGGCCGCGCTCTTCCCGGGCCTGATGGACCTGAAGGTGTGGGCGGTACTGTGCGGCCTGTCCGGGCTGGTGTTCGTGTGGTTCAACCGGTACGCCGTCTTCGAGAAGCTCATGACCGCCCTCGTGGGCGTGATGTTCGCGGTGACCGTCTACCTCGCGATCCGGGTCACGCCCCGCCTCGGCTCGGCGCTCGCCGGCCTCGTGCCGGTCCTGCCGGACGGTTCGCTGTTCTACACGCTCGGCCTGATCGGCGGAGTGGGCGGGACGATCACGCTGGCCGCGTACGGCTACTGGGTCAACGCCAAGGGCTGGACGCACACCGGTTGGATGAGGGTGATGCGGCTCGACAACCGCATCGCCTACCTCACCACCGGCGTCTTCGTCGTGGCCATGCTGTTCGTCGGGGCCGAGCTGCTGTACTCGTCCGGCGTGGCGCTGACGAAGGGCGACAAGGGGCTGCTCGACCTGAGCGGGGTCCTGGAGGAACGCTACGGGGCGGCGACCGCCAAGCTGTTCCTCATCGGCTTCTTCGCCACGTCCTACACCTCGCTCATCGGGGTCTGGCACGGCGTCAGCCTGATGTTCGCCGACTTCGTCGCCAAGTACCGCCCTTCCCTCGTCCCTGCGGGGACCGGCCCGGAGAAGTCACTGCCCTTCCGCGCCTACCTGCTCTGGCTCACCTTCCCGCCCATCAGCCTGCTCTTCCTGGACCAGCCCTTCGGCCTCGTAGTCGTCTACGGGGTGATCGGCGCGCTCTTCATGCCGTTCCTGGCCCTGACCCTGCTGTGGCTGCTCAACTCCGCGCGCACGCCCGCCCCCTGGCGGAACGGGCCGTTGAGCAACGCGATGCTGGGGGCCGCGGGGCTGCTGTTCGTGGTGCTGTGCGTACAGCAGCTGCGCGACCTGACCGGGTGACGGCACCGGCGCCGCCGAGGACCGGGCGAGCGCCACCGCCGGCACGGGAGTCCGGAGGCCGGAGGCGGCGCCACCGCCGCATCGCCCGTCCGGTGTCAGACGACGCCGGGGATCTGCCGGGCCTTGAACGCGTCGCGCACGGCGTTCGCTGCGTTCGCGCCGTACATGCGCTGAGCCGTCGCGATCGTCGTCAGGGCAGCGTCCTGGAAGCTCGTGTCCGGTCGGAAGCCGAACTGCGCGTTCACGATGATGCGGTCGGCGGTCCGCGCCCCGAGCGCCCCACGGATGTCGGCCAGCGCCCGGGACCATATCTCCCCGTCCGCGTGGACCTCGCCGACCCGGTCGGCGTACACCTTGCCGCTGTCGGTGCGCCGCAGGCAGTGCGGGGCGGCGGTGTACGCGACCGCGTCCCAGTCCGCCACGCACGCCGGGTCGGCGCCGCGCGGCCATCCGTACTTCGCGGCGGCGTGCGATCCGACCGCGACGGCCAGGTAGTCCCCGAACGCCTCGCCGATCGCGCCCGCCTCCGGCGAGGTACCGAACCCGGGCACCTGGGCGTGGTGCACCGCGTGGCCGTACTCGTGGACGATGACCTCGGCGTCCTCGGCGTCGTCCACACCGCCCTTGCCCAGGCGGATCTCGGCCTTCTTGTCGGTGAAGAAGGAGTTGTCGGCACCCCACTGGTTGATGCGGACGGGCTGCGCCCGGTCGTTGGCGCCGGGCAGCTCGCTGCCGAAGCCCAGGCCCTGGAGGTACTCCTGCGCCTCGTTGACCCAGAAGTACGCCATGACCTGCTCGAACCGGTCGTCGGTGCGGTCGTAGGAGCCCACGTCCGCGAGGCGGGCCGAGGCTCCGGTGTCCGAGCGCACGTACGCCCACTTGCCCGACAGCGATCCGCTGCCGTCCAGGTTCCGCAGCGCGGCCAGGGTGTAGGCGGACTCGGGCACTGCGGCGGCCCCGTCCTTGCCGTCGGTCAGCGTCTGGTCGCCGGTGGACTGGACGGGGTTGACCATGAAGATCCGGGCCATGGGCAGCCCGGCCCCCGGGCCGGCGCCGGTCGACGGGGGCAGGGCCGCAGCGGGCCCGGCCAGGCCGACGACTGCCGCTGTGGCGGTGGCTGCGGCGATGAGGCCGCGGGGGGTGCGGCGGGCCATGAGACGTCCTCCCGTGCTGGAGTGGGGCGGGGTGCGGCCGAGATCCTCGCGCACACCCACCCCGTTTGACCAGGCCCGGGAACGAATTCCTGCACGGGGCCCCGCCCGTCGCGGGCAGGGGTCAGGGGGATGCGGGGTCGCCGGCGCGGAGGATGCCGTCGAGTTCCGCCTGAATCCACGCCCGCCCGGCGTCGTCCTGCCGGGGGCCGGTGTTCTCGATGACCGCCCAGCCCTTGTCGCCCTGGGGGGCGGCGAGTTGGACCAGGTGGTGGTCGAGCCGCCCCGTGATCATCACCGCGAGCAGGGAGACGTACTCGCGTTGCAGGTCGGGCGCGAGTTCGCCGCCGCCGGGCACCTCGAACACGGCCCGGTGGGGGCCCTCGCCCAGGAGGGCGCAGGTGGTCTGGACGGCGCGGATGAGCACTTCGAACCGCTCCCCGCTCAGGCGGGCCCGCACCCCTTCCAGATAAGACCCCAGGACTTCGGCTTCGGGACCGCCGTCGTCCGGTTCGGCCGGACGGTTCTCGACCACGTTCCCACCCCTCCCGGACGGCCGTGTCCACCCGCAGTCTAGGCAGAACCCCCCGGCCCCAAGGCGCTCTTCGACCACTTGCCCGCTCCCCCGCTGCAACCCGGCCAACCGGCCCCGACCCACTCCTCCCGGCCGGGGGGCGTCGGCGACTATGCCGGCCACATATTCTGTACGAATAGACAGCACGAGTTTTCGGGACTAATTCACCGTTTTCCGCTGCCCCACGTTGACATCGCAGTCCCCCGTGAGGGTTAATTGCTTTGCAGTTGGCCGGATCCGTTCGACATACGACCGATTCCTCCCCACAAACATCACACATCCCCATGAAAAATCCGCACCAGAGGGGGAACGCTCCAGGTCGCAGCGCTCATCTTTCACAGTGAGCGAGTACTGACGGACGAGACTTCTTCATGGGGGGACCAAATGGCCGGGCACACCGATTTCACCGTTCCCGATTTCCATCTACCTTTTGGGAACACGAAGCACCCGCACGCCGCGCGCGCCAATGCGGAGGCCACGGCATGGGTGGTGCACCACGAACTGGTGACCGATGCCGTGGACCAGTTCGCAGGGATCGGTTTCGGCCACCTCGCGGGCCGGGTGAGCGGGGAGGTGCCGTACGAGACGGTCGTGCTGCTCGCCGAGTGGATGGCCTGGTCGTTCGTCCTGGACGACCAGCACGACCATCTCATCCGGAACGGCCGACTGTCCGCATGGCGGCCCGTCGTCGGAGCCATCACCGAATACCTGGGGACGGGCCGGATCGGCGACGCGACGGCGCGCGGGAATCCGCTCGTGCGAGGGTTCACCGAGCTGTGCGACCGGATCCTGGCCGGGCTGTCCGCACCTGCCGCGGTCCGCTTCCGGTCCCATTTCCGGCTCGTGCTGCGCTCGTTGGACCAGGAGGCCGGCAACAGGCAGGTCGGTGGCTGCCCGTCGGTCGAGGACTACGTCCTGCTGCGCCGGCACAGCTCCCAACTGCTGCCCATGATGGACATGGTGGAGGCGGGCCTCGGCCTCGACCTGCCGCAGCGGATCCACGACCTCCCCGAGTTCCGCGAGGTCGTCACGTGCGCCCTGGACGTCATCGGGTGGGAGAACGACGTGTTCTCCTTGCCGAAGGAGCACTCCTGCGGGGACAACAACAACCTCGTCTCACTCGTCGCCTCCTGGGAGCGGTGCTCGCTGGCGGACGCGCTCCGGACCGTGGAGAGCCGCATCCACGCCCGCATAGAGGAGTACCTCGACTGCGAGCGGCGCCTGTTCCGGGTCCTCGATGCGGGGGACGGGACCGACCCGACCCTGCGCGAGGCGGTCGCCCGGTGCGTACGCAGTTATGAAGACTGGATGATCGGCGCGGATCTGTGGCAGCGTTACGAGTGCACGCGGTACAGCGACGAACGGTTCGCAGCCGGGCTGGAGTCTGCGTACACCCGCCCGGACCTGGTATCGGTGGCATGACGAGGGGGTCCGCCCGTGGCACACGTGGAACGAGGGGGCCCCGCGGCCGGCGCCCCCGTGGCCCCGGGACGGTTACCGCTCCTCGGCCACGCCCTGCCGCTGTGGCAGCGGCCGATAGCCTTCCTGGAGTCGCTGCGGGACCACGGCGAGGTCGTACGGATCGACATCGGCACCTGGCCGGTCCACGTCCTGACGACGCCTGAGCACGTCCACTCCGTACTGGTCCAGCAGGCACAGCGGTTCGGCCGGGGGCGGATCTTCGACCGGCTGCGCCCCGTGTTCGGCAACGGGATCGTGACGACCGACGGCGACTTCCACCGCGCACAGCGGCGGATGATCCAGCCGGCGTTCCACCGGAAACACATCACCGAGTACGCCGAGGCGATGTGCCGGCAGGCCGAGGCGATGTCCGCGTCCTGGACGGACGGGCGCGAGGTCTCGATCGTCACCGAGACCCGCCGCTACGCGATGTCCTCGGTGGCCGAGATGATCTTCTCGGGGGAACTGAGCCGCCCCGCCGTCGACGAGGTGCACCGCTCGCTGCCCGTCGTCCTGGAAGGCATGCTGCTGCGCGCGGTCATGCCCAAGTCCCTCGACCGGCTGCCGATTCCGCTGAACCGCCGGTTCGACACGGCCGCCGGGCGGCTGCGCGGGATCATCGACGAGGTGATCGACCGGTACCGGGTCCAGGACGCGGAGGGCCGCCACGACCTGCTCTCGCTGCTGCTGTCGAGCACGGACCCGGAGACGGGCCGGACGATGGACCCCGAGCAGGTACGGGACGAGGTGATCGCCATCATGTTCTCCGGCACCGAGACCTCCGCGACCACCCTGGCCTGGATGTTCCACGAGATCGGCCGCCACCCGGAGGTCGAGGAGCGCCTGCACGCCGAGGTCGACGCGGTGGTGGGCACCCGCCCCGTCCGCCCCTCGGACCTGCCCGGACTGACGTACGCGCAGCGCGTCTTCCAGGAGGCGCTGCGCCTGCACTCGCCGCTGCTGTTCACCCGGCGCGCCCTGGTACCGCTCACCCTCGGCGGGGTGTCCGTCCCGGAAGGGGCCGAGCTGGCCTACAGCCCGTACGCCCTGCACCGGGACCCTGCACTGTTCCGTGACCCGGAGGTCTTCGATCCGGACCGCTGGCGGCAAGAGGAGGGCGAACGCCCGCGCGCCCACCGGTACATCCCGTTCGGGGCCGGCCAGCACAAGTGCATCGGGGACTCGTTCGCGGTGGCGGAGATCCTGACCGCGGTGGCGAGCGTGGCCTCCCGGTGGCGCCTCGTTCCCGCCCCGGGGGTCACCGTGCGCGAGGTTCCGGCCGGGATCCCGCAGCCCAGCGAACTGCCCATGATTCCGGTCGCACGCCGCTGACCCGAGCCGACCGGACCGCCCCGACCGCGTCGGACCCCCGGCGCGGTCCGTTCTTTCCCGCTCTCCTGCCGATCTCTTCCCGCCATTTCCCGATCAATCCACCGCGAGGAAGTGCGCGGAGGGTACAGCATTGCACTCGCACGGGTGGCGGGATGCGGAGAATACAAGGTGATTCGGCAACGTCTCGTCCCCAGGGCCATACACTCGGCCGCACGCGCAGGAGGGGGCAGGAATGTCGTATGCCATGGAACCCAGAGGAGGGGCGGACAAGCCCCTGCTCGAGCGGGAGTCCGAATTGCTGGCGATCCGACGCGCAGTGGACGATGTGCGCGGCGTATCCGATCAGGGTCCGGGCGCGACCACCCGCCGCGGAGGTGTGCTGACCTTCGCGGGATCGGCCGGCATAGGCAAGACCACGCTGCTGGCCGAGGCCCGCCGGTACGCCGTGGACCACGGCTGCACCGTGCTGTTCGCGCGCGGCGGCGAACAGGAGCGGCAGGTACCGTTCCACGTGATGCGGCAGCTCATCCAGCCGACGTTCGCCGCCATGGCGGAGCAGGAGCGGCGTGGCGCCCTCGGCAACTGGTACGCCATCGTCGCCCCGGCACTCGGCCTGACCGCGGTCAGGAAGGGCCCGACGGCACCGGACCCGCAGGGTGTGCGCGACGGCCTGGACTGGGTCGTCACCCAGCTGACGGTGCGTAGCGCGCCGGTCGTCCTCATCCTCGACGACGCGCACTGGGCGGACGCGGAGTCCCTGGCCTGGTTGACCGCGTTCGTGGCCCGCGCCGAGGAGCTGAACCTGCTGATCATGGTGGCCTGCCGCCCGGACGAGATCCCCACCGATGCGGCGGGGCTGCGCAACCTGATGGGGCGGCGCGGGACCCGGCCGCACGAGCTGGCGCCGCTCACCACGGGCGCGGTGGCGCGGATCGTCAGGGACGCCCTCGGATCGAGCGCCGACGACGTGTTCTGCCGCGAGTGCTGGGCGATCACCGGTGGTAACCCCTTCGAGGTCGTCGAGTTGGCGATGAAGGGGCGCGACCGCGGGCTGAAGCCGCACCAGGACAACATCGCGCAGCTCCGTGATCTGGCCTCCGCCGTCAAGGGCAGCGGTCTGATCGAACGCCTGGAGCAGTTGGGGACGTCGACCGTCCGTTTCGCCTGGGCCGCCGCGGTGCTGGGCACTGCCGTCCCGATCGGCATCGTCGGTAGTGTCGCGGCGCTCGGGGAGGCGCAGGCCGCCGATGCCGTCGAGCAGTTGCGCGGCGCCCGCATCCTGACCGTCCTGACCAGCCTGCGGCGCAAGGAGGTCGTGGAGTTCTACCACCCCCTCATCGCCACCGCCGTCTACCGGTCGATCCCGCCCGGCGTGCGCGTCGCCATGCACGGCATGGCAGCACAGGCGTTGATCGACGACGGGCACGGCACGTCCACGGCCGCCCGCCACCTACTGGAGATGCACCCCGAGGGCGACCCGTGGGTGGTGCAGCAGCTGCGCCAGGCGGCGCGCGACAGCTTCTCCGCAGGAGCGCCCGACGCGGCGCGGCGCTATCTGGCCCGTGCGCTGCGCGAACCGCCCGAGGCGGAGGACCGGGCCGAGGTGCTGTTCGAACTCGGTTCGGCGAACCTCCTGCACGATCCCGTGACGACCATCAACCAGCTCAGGACGGCACTGGAGGAGCCGCAGATCGCCCAGGGCCTCCGGGAGTCGATCACGTACCGGCTCGCGCAGGCACTGGCGCACACGGGCCAGCTGGCTGAGGCCGCCGGGCTGCTGGCCGACGAGGCGCGGCACGCCACGAGTTCCCGCACCCGGCTGCGCATGCAGGCCGAGCAGTTCAAGTGGAACGCGGTCCGGGTCGACGAGGAGAACTCGCCCGCCAGGTCACGGCTGCTCGCCCAGTTCGCCAAGCGGCTGGCCGGCCGCGGCCTGGCGGAGCGGCACATCCTGGGCCTGCGCTCCTGGGACGCCGCCATGCGCGGGGAGCCCGTCGCCACCTCCCTCGACTTCGCCGAGCAGGCGCTCGACGGGGGCATGAGCTGGACCGACCAGGACTTCGGGTTCGAGGTGCCCGCCGTCATCGCGGTCACCCTCATGTACTGCGACCAGCCGGGCCGGGCCGAGGAGTTGTTCAACGAGGGCATCGTCGAGTTCGAGGCGAAGGGTTGGCGCGGCGCGCACCTGTCGTTCGTGTACACGCTGCTCGGATACGTCCGCTACCGGCGCGGGCGGCTCGCCGAGGCCGAGGACTTCGTGCGCAACGGCCTGGAGATCGCCAACCGCATCGGCCACGACATCCCGGCGCAGTGGTACGCGGTCGGTACCTTGATCGAGACGCTGCTCGCCCGCGGCCACCTCGCCCAGGCCGAGAAGGTCGCCCGTACCTACCGGTTGGCGGAGGGGTTCCCGCGCGCCATCGTCTATCCCGACCCGCAGGCGGTGTGGGGCCGGCTCCTGCTGGCCCAGGGCCGGGTCGAGGAGGCCGAGCAGCAGCTGGCCGCCGCGGGCAGGCGCCTCGACCTGCGCGGTACGCGGAACCCCTCGTGGAGCCCGTGGCAGCTCGACCTGGCGCTCGCGCAGGCGACGTACAACCCGGAGCTGGCCCGGGCGACGGCGACCGAGGCCGTGGCACGGGCCCGTGCGTTCGGCGCGTCCAGTGTGATCGGGCAAGCGCTGCGCGTCGCGGCGTCGACCACGGACCCGGTACAGGCGACGGTCCTGCTCCAAGAGGCGGTCACCCACCTGGAACAGTCGCCGGCGGCCTACGAGTTCGCCCACGCCCTCGTCGACCACGGCACGGCCCTGCAGACCATCGGCGATCCGCACCGGGCGGCCCAGCAGCTCTACCGGGGCATGGAGAGTGCCGTCGCCTGTGGGGCGGACGCCCTCGCCGACCGGGCCCGTACCCAGCTCGCGTCGGCCGGTCTGCGCCCGCGCCGGCTGCACACCTCCGAGCAGGACAGTCTGACGGTCGCGGAGCACGCGGCCGCCCGGCACGCCGCCCTCGGCCTCGACAACACGGCCATCGCCAAGGAACTGCACATCGAGGTCCCCACGGTCTCGGAGCTGCTGTCCGCGGTCTTCACCAAGCTGGGCACCGACCGGACCGGACTCCGCCGGGCGCTCGGCGTGTGACGGCCGGCCGGTCAGCTCCCCCGAACACCCCCGCCCACGGTTCCGGGCGGGGGTGTTCCGCTGCCCGGGCGGGAAGGGCCCTCCGTCCGGCACGGGCTGAGGGGGGCGGGTGCTGCATGCGGCGGCACCGGGGTCCCCGGGGGCGGCTCCGGCGGGGTGGCGGCCGGCCCCGGAAGCTGCGGGACGTCAGGCCGCCCCCACCTTCCAACGCGGGCGCCGGGCCAGGGTGACCGCGCGCAGCACCCACTCCACGGGCCCGTACGGGTGGCGGGTCAGCCACCAGCGGCTGAACACCACCTGGACCGCGAACAGGGACAGGGCGATCAGGGTGACGTACGCGGGCGCGACCCGACCCGTCAGGGCGGCACCGTAGCCGGTGAACACGAAGGCCAGCACCAGCGATTGGGTGAGGTAGTTGGTCAGCGTCATCCGGCCCGCCGGGGCCAGGACCGCCGCCAGGCGCCGACCGCGCGGTCCGGCGAGGATCCGCAGGACGGTGGCGCCGTAGGCGGCGGCGAGTAGCGGGGCGGTGGCGAGGTTCACGCCGACCGCGGCCAGCTGGTACGCGCCGTCCCCGTCCCCCAGGTTTGCGTGCGCCCAGACGAGAGCGCCGGCGAGGCCGACCGTGAAACCCGTCCACTGGAGGCGGCGCAGGTAGGGCGTGCAGCGGGTGTGGTGCGCCAGCATCCGTCGCTTGCCCGCCGCCAGGCCCAGCAGGAACGCGGCGAAGGAGGCCGGTGCCTGGAAGAACGCCAGCATGAACGCCGCCTCGGGCAGCATTCCCAGGTGGTAGCCGATCACGGAGCGGGCATCTCCGTGCAGCGCCTCGGCGGCCCGGCGGCCCTCCTCCACGGCTGCCGCGGTGTCGACGGCGGCCCCGCCGGCCGCGTGGACCAGGGCGGCGAGCAGCAGGTAGCCGACTGCGAGCACGGCGAACAGGACGACGGCGGCCCTGACCGCGGTGCGCGGCCCGATCCGGTGCACGGCGAGCAGGAGCAGCCCCAGCACGGCGTACGTGGTGAGGATGTCGCCGGGGAAGAGGAAGACGGCGTGGCAGAGCCCGAGCACGAACAGGCCCGCCGAGCGCCGCAGGATGCGGGGCCGGAAGGCGGCGCCGGCGCGGTCGGCGGAGGCCAGTTGGAGGGTGAAGCTGTAACCGAAGAGGAAGGAGAAGAGCAGGTAGAACTTGGCTTCGAAGAAGACCGAGGTGAGGAAGCGGACGGTCATGTCCCCCGCGGATCCGAAGGCGGGGCTGCTGCCTTGGTAGGCCGAGGCCATGAAGGCGATGTTGACCAGGAGGATGCCGCAGAGGGCGAAGCCGCGCAGGGCGTCGACGTCGGCGAGGCGGCGTGCGGCCGCGGCGGACCGGGGCGGCTCGGCCGCGCGGCGGCGGCGCGTCGTGCGTGTCAATGTCATCCGAACCCCAGGCCCCCAAAACTATCGCTATCGAAACGCTCGTTTAGATTTCGACCGTACTATGTTTGTTCGGGAAGTGCGAGCGAGGAGGGACCACGACACGACGGTCGTCGTCCACCGCGATGCGCGGGGAACGGGGCCCGCACGCCCAGGGCCCCGGGGCTCCGGCGCAGTGGCTACGATGCACCGCACGTCCCGGGGCACCCCGGCGGCGGCGGTCCCGGCGACACCTTGGAGCAGTAGCGATGACGAGCGGATCCGCGGCGGAGCCGGCCGCGCCCGGGATCGGGACCCGGACCCTCGTGCACGCCCTCGTCCGCGAGGACGGCACGGTCGACGCCGGTGAGCTGTACGCCGTCGCCGAAGCCCTCGGCATGACGGACCAGCAGGTCCGGCTGTGCGTCAAACGGCTCGTCGGCGAGGGCCGGTTCACCCAGGAGGGGCGGGGCCGCAAGGCCCGGCTGCGCGCCACCGCCGACGCGACGGGGTCCATCGCGCCCGACGTGGAGTACGTCCGCCACGCCTACCGGCAGGACAGGGGGCTCGCCCCCTGGGACGGGACCTGGCACCTGTTCGCCTTCGCCATCCCCGAGGCCTCCCGACAGGCCCGCGACGCCCTGCGGGACGCGCTGCTCCACCTCGGTGCGGCCCCGCTCCAGGGCGGGCTGTACGTCAGCGCCAACGCGATCGGGGAGATCGTCGAGGCCCATGCCGGCGGGCTCGGCGTCCTCTCCTCCCTCACCCGCCTCACCAGCCGCGATCTGCGGGTCGGAGAGGAGGAGGATCCGGCCGGACTGGCTGCCCTGCTCTGGCCGCTCCGGGCGGTCGCGGAGCGGCACGAGGCGCTGGCCGCGCTCGCCGCGGCGCGGCTGGCCAGGCTGTCCGGGCCGGACCGGCCGACCGGGATCGAGCGGCTGACGTACGCGATCGAACTGGCGACGGCCTTCACCACCGCGATGGAACCCGACCCGCTGCTGCCGCCCGAGCTGCTCCCGCAGCCCTGGCCGGGCGCCCGGGCACGGGCGCTTGCCGCGCAGTGCTGGGACGCGCTCGCGGCCGGGGACACGGCGGATCCCGGGCGGCTCCGGCTGTTCCGGCTCTACGAGGGCGTGGCCGGCAGCGCGGCGGGGGAGCCCGGCGGGGCCTGACACGACGGCGGGCCGACGGGCGCCGGCCGACCGGGGCGCCCTGGGTCCCGGTCGGCCGTGGATCGGCCAAATCTTGCCCAAGGGAGTGTCGCGTCCAAGGTGGCGGCCCGACCGCCGGGGCCGCGGCGTCTAGCTTCAGCACACATGAGTGTCGACAACGACGGCGGGCCGGTGCCCCCGGTCGCACGGCGCACGCTGGTGCGGGCCGGTCTGGGCGGCGCCGCCCTCCTGGGGACCGGGCTGCTCTGCGTCGCGTCCACGGCATCGGGGACGCGCCCGCAGACCGGCGTGGGCGGACCGCGGCCCGCCGGGCCCGGGCCCGCATGGCGAGAGCTCGCGGCGGGGAACCTGCGCTGGCGCACGCTCCACGAGCGCCACCCGGACGAGAGCCGCAGCGTACGGCGGGTCCTGATGGGCGGGCAGCATCCGTTCGCCGTGGTCCTGGGCTGCGTCGACTCGCGGGTGCCGCCGGAGCTGGTGTTCGACCAGGGGTTGGGCAATCTGCTGACGGTGCGCTCGGCGGGCCAGGTCCTGGACGAGGCCGTTCTGGGCAGCATCGCGTACGGCGTGCTGGAGCTGGACGTTCCGCTGGTCGTCGTCCTGGGCCACCAGGGGTGCGGGGCGGTCGCGGCCGCGGTGGACGCGGACGCTACCCATGCCCGGCTGCCGGCACACATCCGCTACCTGGCCGACCAGATCCGCCCCGCGGTGGATCCCGCCCTGCCCCGGCACTCCCGGGTCGACGCGGCCGTCACCGCGAACGTGCGCCGGGTGCGGGCGAGCCTGGCCGCCGAACCCGACCTCGTGCCCCGGGTCGCCTCGGGCCGCCTGGCCGTGGTCGGAGCCCGGTACGAGCTCAGCAGCCAGGGCGTGACCCGCCTCGATTGACCGGGCCGCCTCGACCACGTCCGACGGCGCCCGGGGGTGACGACCGAGTCGTCCCGGTCGGCGCCCTTTGGGTAGGGATTCCCCCCGGGCAGTGACGCAGGAGCCGTCTCCAACGCTGAAGGGCATGAGACGGACACCCCCACCAGCGACCCCCGAGGCCCCACCCGATGCACCGACCATCCGGCGTCCCGGACGACGACACCATCGAGCTCTTCCTCCCCGACGCGTACGCGTACGCGGAGGGGGACGAGGACGGGGAAGCGGCGGCCCCGGCGGCGGCAGCCGCCCACGAGGACCGCCCGGTCTTCGTGGACGCCTCCGGGCGCAGACAGCTCCGGGTGCGCCGCTGGGGCTACGTGCTGGTGGTACCCGCCGCCGCATACGTCGTGCTGCTCGTCAGTACCCTGCTGGGCGGCCCCACGATCGAGTCACCGCTGCTCCCCTCCGCGCAGGCCCCGCACTCCCCCACGCCCGGCGGCCCGACGGCCGGTACGCCCGGCCCCACCCGCAGTGCCCCCGGCGGCAGCCCCCGCCCGGCCCCGGCCGGCGCGCGGAGCAGCGTGCCGCCCGCCTCCGCCGGGACCGACGGTCCGGCGCCCGGTACGGGGCCGGGCCCGACGAAGGCCGCCACGGAGCCGGGAAGCGCCGCCCCGTCGGTGCCCGGCGGCGGGCAGGGCCGTGGCAGGACCGACCCGCCCGGCCAGGGCGGGGGCAAGCCCACCGCCCGCCCCTGAGCGCAGCACACCCAGACGCCAGGTACCCCCGCAGGCACCGCGCCGCACAGCAGTCAGGACCCCTCCCCTTGTCGAAGAACCGTCGCCGTCGGGCCCGCGGCCGGCACAGCACCGTACGCAACGTTCCCCTGCGCACCCACTGGCTGCTGCTGACCACCCTCGTGCTGACGCTGTCGGCAGCGCTGCTCCTGCAGGGCTACACCCAGCACCTGTTCGACTCCAGGCCGGACGCGGAGCCCCGCGACCGGGGTTCGGCGGCGTCCGTGCCGGAGCAGATCCGCTCCGGCGGCCCGGTGATCGAGGGGGCGGCCGGCCGCACCGCCGGCCCGGGGCCCCGCACCATCGCGCTGACCTTCGACGACGGCCCCGACCCCGTCTGGACGCCGAAGATCCTCGACGTGTTGCGCCGCAACGGCGTCCGTGCCACGTTCTTCACCGTCGGCACCAAGGTCGCCGAGAACCCCGCTCTCGCCCGCCGGATCGTCGACGAGGGCCACCAGATCGGCCTGCACAGCTTCACCCACACCGACCTGGGCGCGGCGTCCGCCTGGCGGCGCTCCCTGGAGCTGCGCGAAACCCAGCTCGTCATCGCCGGCGCCACCGGGGTCACCACTCCGCTGCTGCGGCCGCCGTACTCCTCCACGGCCAAGGCGCTCGGCGACGCCGACTGGGACGCCGTCGTACAGGCGGGGCAGGAGGGCTACCTGACCGTCCTGACGACGCTGGACAGCGAGGACTGGCGCCGTCCGGGCGTCGAGCGGATCGTCGCCGACGCCACACCGAAGGACACCAACGGGCAGATCCTGCTGCTGCACGACGCCGGCGGGGACCGCGCGCAAACGGTCGGGGCACTGGAGCAGCTGGTGCCGCGGCTGAAGGCGTCCGGGTGGACCTTCGCCACCGTCGGCGACGCCGTCGCCCTGCCCGACGCGGTCCGGCCCGCCGCGACGGCGGACCGGTGGCAGGGGCTCGCCCTGATCACCGCGATCCGTACCAGCGACTGGATCCTCGAAGGCCTTTCGTGGCTGCTGTGGGGCGCGGGCGCGGTCAGCCTGCTGCGCGCGGTCGCCGTCTTCGTCGCGGCCCGGCGCCACGTACGGATGCGCCGCCAGCCCTGGGGCCCTCCCGTCACCGAGCCGGTGAGCGTCATCGTCCCCGCCTACAACGAGAGCGCCGGCATCGAGGCCGCGGTCCGCTCCCTGCTGGCCTCCGACCACCCCGTCGAGGTCATCGTCGTCGACGACGGATCCACGGACGGCACGGCCGACATCGTCGAGGCCCTGCGGCTGCCCGGTGTCCGGGTCATCCGGCAGCAGAACGCGGGCAAGCCCGCCGCCCTCAACACGGGCATCGCCGCGGCCTCCTGCGACCTGCTCGTCATGGTCGACGGCGACACCGTCTTCGAGCCGGATGCCGTCCGCATGATCGTCCAGCCGTTCGCGAACCGCCGCGTCGGCGCCGTCTCCGGCAACGCCAAGGTGGTCAACCGGGGCGGGCTGCTCGGCCGCTGGCAGCACATCGAGTACGTCGTCGGCTTCAACCTCGACCGGCGCCTGTTCGACCTCGCCGAATGCATGCCCACCGTGCCCGGTGCCGTCGGCGCGTTCCGCCGCGAGGCGCTGCTGCGGGTGGGCGGCGTCAGCGACATCACCCTGGCCGAGGACACCGACCTGACCATGGCACTGTGCCGGGACGGCTGGCGGGTGGTCTACGAGGAGCGCGCCAAGGCCTGGACCGAGGCACCCGCCTCGCTCGGCGCGCTGTGGAAGCAGCGCTACCGCTGGTGCTACGGAACCCTCCAGGCGATGTGGAAGCACCGCGGCGCCCTCACCCAGCGGGGGCAGGCGGGCAAACTGGGCCGCCGCGGCCTGCTGTACCTGCTGACGTTCCAGGTCCTGCTGCCGCTCCTCGCTCCGGTCGTGGACGTGTTCGCCGTCTACGGCCTGGTGTTCCTCGATCCCGTCCGCATCCTGGGGCTGTGGACGGCGTTCCTGGTCCTCCAGGTGCTGATGGGCCTCTACGCCTTCCGCCTCGACGGCGAGCGACCGGGACCGCTGTGGAGCCTGCCCCTCCAGCAGTTCGTCTACCGCCAGCTCATGTACCTGGTCGTCATCCAGTCCGTGTTCACCGCCGTCGCGGGCTCCCGGCTGCGCTGGCAGCGGATGGAGCGCTACGGCAGCCTCCAGGTCCCGGTCACACCGGCGGACGCGGCCCCGCTCGCACCGGAGTCCGCCCCGGAGCCCTCCCCGGGGCCCTCCCCGGGGCCCGCACCGCATCCGGCTCCGGGGCCGGCGTACGCGTACGGGCCGGACGGCGGCTGGGACACGGACCCCGCGTGGGGCCCGCACCCGTACGCGCAGACGCCGCAGCACCCCATTTGGCCCTCGGACGGGCCGGGCGGCGCCCACCGCTGACCCGGACGGACGCACCAGCGTGCCGGGGGCTTCCGGTCGGGCGCCAATGGGAGCAGAGCACCCCTCTGCCCTGGAGCCGCCATGTCCTCTCCGAACGAACCGTCCGTTCCGGAACCGCCGCGCCCGGGGAGTGCGGCGCGCGAGGCGAACGGCGCGGCGCGCGGATCGCCGGCGGGCCGCATCGTGCAGAGCACGGTGTCAGCGATCGTCCTCGTCCTGACCTGCATCCTGGTGCCCGTCTCGGTGCTCACCGTCTGGGTGCACGACGTCGTGCTCGACACCGACCGGTACGTGGCCACGATGGCCCCCCTCGCCAAGAACGAGGCCGTCCAGGACGCCGCGGTCCACCGGGCGACCGAGGCCGTCGCCGTCCGCGTCGACGCCCGGGCGGTCACCGACGACGTGGCCGACTGGCTGGAGTCGCAGGGCCTGCCGCCCCGGGCCGCCGACGCGGTACGGGGGTTGGCCCCGCAGGTGGACTCCGCCATCGACGGGGCCGTCACCAAGGTGGCCACCCGCTTCGTGGAGAGCGACCAGTTCGCCGACGTCTGGACGGGCGCGAACCGGGTCGGGCACGCGGCCGTCGTGCACGCGCTCACCGGCCAGGGACGCGGCGCGGTCGGCGTCTCCGACGGCACGATCACCCTGAACATCGGCACGCTGGTGGAGCAGATCAAGGAAGCCCTCGTGAACGCCGGACTGTCCCCGGCGAGCAAGATCCCGGAAGTGGACAAGCAGATGGTGCTGTTCCACTCAGAGGAACTGGGCAAGATCCGCAATGCCGCCCGCCTGCTGGACGTACTCGGGATCTGGCTGCCCGTCTTCACCGTGCTGCTCGGCGCGGGCGGGGTGCTCCTGGCCCGGCACCGGCGCCGCGCACTCGCGTGGACGGCGCTGGGCGCGGCCTTCGCCTGCCTGGTCGTGGCCATCGGCCTGGTCGTCGGCCGGCGCTACTACCTCGACCACCTGCCCGCGCAGGTGCAGTCCCCGGCCGCGGCCGCGGCGATCTTCGACACGATCGTGCGCTTCCTGCGGGTCAGCCTGCGCACCACGATCGCCCTGGGCGTCGTCGTGGCCCTCGGCGCCTATCTGATCGGCCCCGGCCGGCTGCCGCAGGCCGTGCGGGCCGGATCCGACCGCACGGCCGACTCCGCCGCGGTGTGGGCGGACCGGCACCGGATCCGCACGGGCAGGGCCGGGACCTGGGTCGAGACCAACCGCCGCTGGGTCACGCTGGGCGCCATGCTCGTCGTGGTCCTGGTCTTCGCGCTGTGGAACCACCCGACGGTGCTGACCATCCTGCTGCTGGTGCTCATCCTGCTCGGGCTACTCGCCCTGATCGCCCTGTTCGCCGCGAGCGGCCGCGTCAACGGGGGCAGGGAGACGGGCACGGGCGCAGGTGCGGCCGCTGATCGGCCGACGGGGCCGCCCCCGCCCGGCGGGTGACCTGCTCGCCGGCACCACCCGCTCCGGGCGGAAGGGCGGTGCCGGCCCGCGGGTTCCCGGTCACTCCGGGAGCCGGCGCATCTCCACCACGTGCAGGCCCAGGGCCTGGAAGCGGGCGAGCAGGCCGTACAGGTGGGCCTCGTCGGTGACGGGGCCGAACAGGACCGTCTCGTCGGTGATGACGAAGTTCTTCAGCTCGGGAAAGGCCCCGCTGAGCGTCTCCGACATCTGTCCGTCGATGCGGATCTCGTATCGCATGAGCGCACTCTTCTCCCTAACGGGCAGGCTCGTTCCCTCCATGCTGGGCGCGCAGCGGCGTACGGGCATCACCCGGGGGAGGTGAGCACGCCCGGCGCCCGGCGTCCGCGGCGCGCGCGTGCGTGGTGCGGGGTGCGGGGTGCGGCCGGGCTCAGAGCAGCTGCAGCTCGCGGGCCCGCCGGACCGCTTCGCCGCGGCGGGTCGCGGAGAGCTTGCGGTAGATGCTCTTGAGGTGGGTCTTGACCGTGTTGACGGAGAGGTTCAGCTCGGTGGCGATCTCCTCCGTGGACAGCATCTGCGCGGCGCAGACGAGGACGTCGTGCTCGCGTTCGCTGAGCGGTTCGACCACGAGGACCGCCTCCGCCGCGGCGGGCTCCGCGGACGGGGCTCCGGACCCGGCACCGGCACCAGACCCGGCACCCGCACCGGCGCCGGTGCCGGCGAAGCCGGGCCCGAGCCAGTCGTGGCCGGGAACCGGGCGGGCGTGCAGGGCCCGGCGCAGCCACGGTCCGGCGTCGAGGAACGGGCGGCGCAGCCGCTCGGGCCGGGCCAGGCCGAGGGCGCGTACGACCAGGCGCCGTGCCGCCGTCGTGTCGCCCAGGCGGTCCGCGGCCTCGGCGCGCGCCAGCAGGGCGCGTACGGTCACGGCGGGACCGGCGGCGTTGCCCGTGGCGAGGGGGTCCAGGACCTCGATCGCCCGCGCGCCCTCGCCGCCCGCGATCCGGGCGCGGGCGGCGGCGACGGCGTACTCCGGGGCCCAGAAGGCCCCGGTCCGGGCGTCGGCGGCCCCGCCGGCCGCATCACCGTCGGCGACCGCAGCGACGGGGTACCGGGACGGATCCCCGAGGGCCTCCAACGCGGCCTTCGGATCCCCCAGGGCCAGGTGCGCGGCTGATGCGGCCAGGGCGAGGTGGGCGTCCACCCACGGGGAGCGCTCCGCCACCGTCCGGCGGGCGGCGGCTCCGGCCAGCAGGTCCAGGGCTGCCGGCGGGTCTCCCCCGGCCAGCAGCAGGCGGGCGCCCCAGAGGGTGAGACCGGCGGAGACGAGGGGGTCGTCGCGGGCGCCGGCGGACTCCGCGGCCCGCTGCAGAGCCGCGGCCGCGGCCGCCCGGTCGTCCTGCTCGATGGCGACGGCGGCCGGCACCAGGTCGGCCGCCCCGCTGCAGTGGGCCGGCAGCAGGCCGTTCCGCGTCGCCTCGGCGGCCGCCTCACCGGCGCGGGCCCCGGCCCGGCCGAGCCTTCCGTGCAGGAGGTCGATCAGGGCGAGCCGGGCCAGGGCCTCGTGCCGCGGGGAGGCCAGCTCCGGGCCTCCGGAGACCTCGACGGCGGCGGACAGCGCCTCCGCCGCGGTGTCGAGGTGCCCGGCCCACAGCCGCGCGGACCCGAGGCCGGTCAGCAGCAGGGCGGACAGTTCGGGATGTTGTGCGAGGTGCTCGGACGGCACCTCCGGGGTCGCCTCCGCGGCGTCCGCGGCGGCCGCCTCGGCCATGGCGGCCGAGCCGAGCAGCCTGCCCGCCACCACGCGCAGGAACGCGCGGGTCAGCCGCACCGCGGGTGACTCCTGCGTGTTGTCCGGGTCCTTCGGGTCCCGTGCCGGCCGTTCCTCGGCCGCGCGCAGCCGCGCCAGGCCACCCGTGACGTCGTACCGGGCGAAGGCGAGTGCGGCGCGGACCAGTTCGGGGGCGGGGCCCGGCGTGCCGGGGGCCATCCCGGAGAACACCTCACCCAGCCGGTCCGCGTCGAGCCCGGTGAACAGCCCGCCGAGGGCGAGACGGCCGACGAACTGCGAGGCGGCGAACTCCCAGTCGCCCGCCGCGGCGGCGTGCGGCAGGGCGTTCACGAGCTGCCCGGCACCACACAGCCAGCGGGCCGCCGTACGGTGCAGCTCCCGCTCCAGCCCGGGCTGCCCGGACCGCAGGTGGACCCGCAGGATCTCGGCGAACAGGGGATGGTGCCGGTACCAGGAGTGGCCGACGGCAGTGACGAAGGCGTTCGCCCGCTCCAGCGAGGCCAGGACGGCCGCGCCGTCATCGCGGCCGGTCAGGGCGTCGGCCAGGTCGGGGTGGGTCTGTTCCAAGATGCACGTGCGCAGCAGCAGGTCCTGGGTTTCGAAGGGTTGCGTGGCCAGGACCTCGCCGAGCAGGTAGTCGGCGATGGTGCTGCGGCCGGCCTCGAACTCCTTCAGGAAGCGGGCCGGGTCGTCGGTCTCGTGCATGGCCAGGGCGCACAGCCGCACCCCGGCGGCCCAGCCTTCCGTGCGCTCGGTCAGCAGCCGTGCCGCCCCGGCGCCGCCGTCCAGGCCGTGGCGGTCCAGGAGGGCGGCCGTCTCGTCCTGGTCGAAGGCCAGGTCCGCGCCGCGGATGTCGGTCATCTCGTCGCCGGCCCGGTACCGGTGCAGCGGCAGCAGCGGCTCCGTACGGCTGATGAGGACCAGGCGCAGCGCGGGTCGGGAGTGTTGGAGGACGAACTCGACCTGCTCGGCGACCAGCGGGGAGGTGACGCGGTCGAACTCGTCCAGGACGAGCAGGACGGGGTCGCGGAGCCCGCTCAGGTACGCGGCGAAGCGTACGAGCAGGGCGTGGTCGACCTCCTCGGCGCGGGCCGGGGTGCCGACCTCGTCGGGCAGGGGCAGCCCGTGGTGGCGCAGGGCCTCCAGGACGTAGGCCCAGAACATGCCCGGGGCGTTGTCGTCGGCCTCGGTGGTCAGCCAAGCGACCGGCCACGGGAGGGGTTTCCGGGCGAGCCAGTCGGCGACCAGCAGGGTCTTGCCCGCGCCGGCGGGGCCGTTCACCAGGACGAGGGGGCGGTCGACGCCGTCGGCCAGGCGCTGCGTGAGGCGGGGCCTGCGGACGAAGGTGTGCGGGACGGACGGGATCGCGAAGCGGGTGGGCAGCACCGGTACACCGAAGGCGCGGGTGCCACGGGGCTCCCGTGCTGCCGTTTTGCGGGGGGTGGAGCGGGAGGCTGCTGTCTCACCCATGCCTATCACCAGGAGGACGGGGCGGCCGCGCGTGCGGATCCCTTTCGGCATGATCGTACGTCGCAGGTCGGCGGGGCACCTTTCGGATCACCTGCGCCGGGTGGTGCGCGGGCCGCCGCGCTCTTCGCCGGGCTGCACCCCGACGTCCAGTGGGAGTCGGGGATCGTGCGGCCGCATCCGACGGCACGGACAGCCGGGTGCAGGCGGGCACCGGGCTGACGCCGTACGCACGCACCGAGCTGGGCGACCGGCTCCCGCCCGGTCACCCGATGGCGTGAGAAAGCCCGGATACGCCACTCCTGCGGGTGATCTTGAGGCAGGCCGGGCCGTCCGGGGTGTCACGATCACCGCGGGTCCGCGTCACCGCGGCCGCCGGCTGCCCGATCGTTCGAGGACCGCCCTTGACTGTCATCGCCCCTTCCGCCCCGCCCCGCATCCGCCTGGCCGCGCGCTGCCGGGCCGTCGTCGACTCCCCCGGCTTCGGGGCCGGCGTCCTCGCACTGATCCTGTGCAATGCGGTGCTGCTGGGTGCCGAAACCTACAGCGGGTTCGCCGCCGCGCACCGGGAGCTGCTGGCGGGCGCCGAGGACGTCTTCCTGGCACTGTTCGCCGCGGAGCTGGCGGTGCGCGCCGCCGCGTGCGCCGACCGGCCGAAAGCTTTCCTCCGGGACCCGTGGAACCTGTTCGACCTCGCCGTGCTCCTGGCCGCGTTCCTCCCCCTGGTCCGGGAGAACACCAGTGTGCTGCGGCTGCTGCGGCTGAGCCGGGTGCTGCGCACCGCCCGGTTCCTGCCCCAGCTGCGGGTGCTGCTGATCGCGGTGGGGAGGGCCGTGCCCGGCACGCTCAGTTTCCTGTGCGTGGGCGCACTCGTGGTGTACGTGTACGCGATGGTCGGCTGGATGTGCTTCGCCGACAGCGACCCGGTGCACTTCGGGTCGGTGGGCCGGGCCTGCCTCACCCTGTTCCTGCTGACCACGATGGACGGCTTCGCGGACGCGGTGCGGGCCGGGCTGGAGCTGTCGCGGCTGACGCTGCTCTACTACGCCTCGTATGTGCTGCTGGCGTCGTTCGTCCTGGTCAACGTGCTGATCGGGGTGGTGCTGGGCTCCTTGGAGGAGGCCCGGGAGCAGGAGCGGCAGGCACGGCTCGACCTGAAGCAGCAGAACCTCCCCGAGCCGGCCGGCCAGACGTCCGCCGAGCTCCGGGCCCGTCTGGCGGAGGCCCGGCGGGCCCTGGACGAGGTGGAGGCCGCGCTGGCCCGGACCCCGCACCCGGCCCGGGCCGACCGGCCTTCCGACCGGGCCTCCGCGGTCCCGGGAGGCGGCGCCCCGGTCGGCGGCGCACTCCAGGCGGTGGCGGGGCCGCCCGCCTGAGCGGCCGCGCGGTACCGGCGCCCGCTCCTGCGCCGACGGCCTGGCACCCGGACGGCCGGGAGGACCTCGGAGGAACGGGGCCGGCCCGGTCGGCGAGCACGGCGGGCTGCAGTGGCGCCTCCCCCCTCCGATCCACCGCTGGCCCTCCGGCTCCTTCGCCACGTGACGGCTTACCCTTCGGCGGACGCGGTCCAGGAGAGCAGCATGCGCAGGGCGTCGTGGGAGGGGCTGCCCGGTTCGGCGGCGTACGTGATCAGTGCCTGGCGGGGATCGTCGGCGGCGCGCAGGGTCTCGTAGGAGAGGACGAGCTCTCCCGCGACCGGGTGGTGGTAGTGCTTCGTGCCGGAGGTCTTGTCCTGGACGGGGTGTTCGGACCACCAGCGCCGGAAGTCCTCACTGCGCTCCGCCAGTTCCGCGACGAGCCGGGCGAGCCGGCGGTCACCCGGTCGGCGGCCCGCCTCCAGCCGGAGGAAGGCCGCGTTCTCGCGGGCACAGGACTCCCAGTCCCCGTAGAGGCTGCGGGACGCCGGGTCGAGGAAGGTGATGCGGGCGATGTTGCGCTCGGCGGGGTCCAGGGCGCCGTAGTCACCGAAGAGCGCGACCGCCGCCCGGTTCCATGCGAGGACGTCCATGCGGTCGCCCATCACGATGGCGGGCAGGTCGTGGAGCTCGTCCAGGAGCCGGCGGAGCATGGGGCGGACGCGCTGCGCCGCCGGGGCCCCGCCGTCCGTCGGGGGCGCGAGCCGGGCGGGCCGTGAGGGGCGGGCCAGCCGGTGCAGGTGGCGGGTCTCGTCCTCGTCCAGGCGCAGCGCGCGGGCGAGTGCGTCCAGGACCGCGTCGGACGGGTGGGGGACGCGGCCCTGTTCCATCCGGGTGTAGTAGTCGACGCTGACGCCCGCCAGTTGGGCGATCTCCTCGCGGCGGAGCCCGGCGACGCGGCGCACGCCGCCGAAGTCGGGCAGCGCCACGTCGCCGGGGTGGAGCAGGGCGCGGCGGGTGCGCAGGAAGTCGCCGAGGCCGCCGGTGGGAGGGGCTGTGGTGCTCATGCCCACGATTCTCACCGGCGGGGCGGCCGGCAGCCTGGCCCTGCGGGACCCCCTCAGGCGGCGGGGACGGCGCCCACGAGCCCGCCGTCGATGACGAGGTCCTGCGCGGTGATGTAGGAGGAGCGCGGGGAGAGCAGGAACGCCACGGCGTGGGCGACCTCTTCGGCGGTCCCGATCCGCCCGAGCGGGATCAGGGCGCGGATCGGCCCGTGGTCGGCGGGGTCGGGGAGGGCCGCGTGGAACATGTCCGTCTCGATGTAGCCGGGGCTCACGGAGTTCACGCGGATGTTGCGGGTCGCGAGGTCGCTGCCGAGGGTCCGGGCGAGGTTGTGGACGGCGGCCTTGGTGGCGGCGTAGACGGGCGCGGCGGCCATGCCCCGGTGCAGGGTCCAGGAGGCGTTGATGACGACGGCTCCTCCCCCTGCGGCCTCCAGCAGCGGCAGCGCCTTCTGCACCGTCAGGAACACGCCCTTGAAGTTGGTGTCGACCAGGCGGTCGAAGTGCGCTGCGGTCGCCTCGGCGGTCGGCTTGAAATCGGCGATGCCCGCATTGGCGAACACCCCGTCGAGGCGCCCGTGCCGCCGCCGGACCTCCTCGGCCATCCGCTCCGTGTCCGCTTCGTCGGCGACGTCCCCGCGTACGGTGACCAGCCGGTCCCCGCCCGCGAGCCGCTCGGCGGCGCGGGCGAGGCGCTCGTCGTCCCGGCCGGTGATGACGACGTGGGCCCCGCCGTCGAGCAGGATCCGCGCGGTGGCGAACCCCATGCCGCTGGTTCCTCCGGTCACCAGGACGACCCGGTCGTGGAATCCGGACGCGTCGCCGGGGCCCCGGTTGCCGCTGGAGCCGGTGTCGGTGGTGGTGTGCGTGTCGGTGTTCGCGTTCATGTCCCCACCCTCACCGGCTCGCCGGCCGGCAGCCAGGCCCTGCCGGACCCAGGCTCGGCGGTCCCCCCGCCCCTCCCCGCCGGCGGGCGACGGGCCGCGGCCGGCGGCGGGCGGCGGGCGGCGGCTCAGGGGCAGGGCATGCTCATGTAGAGCGCCTGCTCCCCCTCGGAGGCGGTGCCCTGGTACAGGCTGGTGTCCAGCCCGCAGAAGGCGAAGCCCATCCGGCGGTAGGCGTGGATGGCGGGGGCGTTGACGCTGGTCACCTCCAACCAGATGTGCCCGGCGCCCCGCTCCCGGGCGAAGTCGGCCGCCTGCCCGATGAGCGCGCGGCCGACGCCGCGGCCCCGGTGGTCCGGGGCGACCTCGATGTCCTCGATGGTCAGCCGCCGGTTCCAGGCGGCGTAGGAGACGGCCGCGAAGCCGGCGAGGACCCCGTCCGCACCGACCGCGACGAAGGTGCGGCCGTCGCCGTCCGCCCCTCCGCCGTCGGAGTCGGCGTCGTCGTCTCCGTCGTCCTCGGGGAACACCTTGACCAGCGGCGGGTCCACGGGCACCTCGCGCAGCGTGAACCCGCCGTCGGTGACGGCCACTTCGAAGACGGTGGAGGTGGTGAAGGACGAGTCGAGGGCCACGATGGCCTCCGCGTCCTCCGGTCGGGCGGTGCGGAACTCGTACGTCGTTTCCCTGGTCGCGGTCATGCCACGAGGCTAGGCCCGGCCGGCCCCGGACGCGACGGGTTCGGGGTCACGGGCTACCGGCTACGGGCGGGCCAGGATGTCGCTCAGCCGGTGCGCGTAGACGACGCGGCCGCAGGGTGAGCCGGTGTCGGTGCAGCCCGGTGTCCCGTCCGCCCGGTGCTCCGTCAGCGACCAGAGGTACTGGGTGCCGCCGCCCGGCACGCTCTGGCCGTGCTCGATGTACAGGTCCTCCGGACCCACCGCGTTGGTGATGTTGCCGCCGACGTCCACCAGGCGGCCGCCCGTGACCGTGGCCCGGCGCAGGCTTCCGCTGTGGTCCGTCCAGCTGCGGTTGAAGTAGTACGTGCCGTCGTAGCGGGCCGCGCCCTGGGTGAGGTCGCGCGGGAGGTAGTACGCCGACGTCGCGGCCACCACCCCGCCCGTCGTCTTCAGCAGACCCGTGGCGTCGTCGATGGGCAGCGCCCCGACCCGGCCCTTCTCCGGGTGCTCGGTGTCGGAGTCGCAGTACTCGCCCATGATCAGCGCGGGGGCGGCGGTGTCGCTGCGGTCGACGGAGACGTACGAGGCCTTGGGGGCGCCGGTGGCGACACAGGTCCCGTTGGAGGTGTTGCCCTGCGCGGCGGCGAACTTGTAGGAGGCCACCTGCGGCAGCACGTACCGGTACGTGTGGCCGTAGTACACGTTGCTCTGGCGGCCGATCTTGGTCTCGTCCCGGACGTTGCTCTTCAAACCGTCGAGCGTGGTGTCGTCGACCGAAGCGTTCTGGTCCGGGTTGAGGTCCAGGATGTTGCGCATGTCGAAGACGCGCAGACCGTTCAGGGTGTCGGCGACGTAGAGGTGGTACTTGTACCAGGCGATGCCCCCGGCGTGGACGTCGACCGCCCGGTAGGAGGCGTTGCCGAACGAGTTGTAGTACGGCTCCGCCAGCAGCACATGGCGGTAGCGACGCCCGTCGGGATCGCCCGGCACCGGTGTCTCCGGGTCCAGGAACGACAGCCGCACCCCCTTCGGGCCGGTCTTGTCGTACCAGGCCGTGACCAACGGCTTGCGGCTGCCCCAGAGTTCGTCGGCCTGGGCGTCCGAAGCGCCGGTGATGCCCTGCGGGATCCATTCCTGGGTGTCGGCGTCGCCGCCGTCCCAGCAGAGCTTCTTCGCCGGCGGGAGCACCGTGCCGTTGTCGCCGGTGCCGAAGGGGTCCGTGGTGCACGACGCACCGGTCTTCGCGATCCGGTTCCCCTGGTCGAGCAGCGCCTGGACGCCCTGGGTGGGCAGGGCCGCCTTCAAGTCGGCGACGTGGCCGTGCAGATCGGGGCCGGGCTTGAGGTTGAAGGAGGAGGCGGTGGCCGGATCGCCGGGTGCGGCGTGTGCCGGGGCTCCGAGGACGGGTATCGCGAGGACCGCCGCGGCGAGGGCGGCGGCCCAGCCGGCACGCCGTCGAGGGGCGCGGGCCGGAAACGCTGTTTTCATGGATCTGACCTCTGGTCATGTGGATGCGGAATGCCCGGAGATCATGTCAATCAGGCGTCCGCCCGGTCCAGACGAGTGGTCGATCGCGCTCCCTGCACCCCTGCCGGTGCGCCGCGGGCCCGGGCGCGGTGGATCCGCACACCCGGGCCCGTGCCGTCGGCTCGGCAGGACGGCCGTAGCCGCCGCGGTCGGCCCTCCGGGCGTTCCCGCCCGCGAGGCCTCCCGCGTCAGCCGCCGACCGCCTTGCGCATGTGCTCCTCTGCGCGCCGCTCGAACTCCTCGTGCGGCACGTCCTCGATGTGGGTGGCGATCGTCCACCGGTGCCCGAACGGGTCGAGCACCTGGCCCGTGCGGTCGCCGAAGAAGTGGTCCTGCACCTCCCGCTGCGGGGTCGCCCCGGCCTTGACGGCCCGGGCGAAGGTGGCGTCGACGTCGTCGACGAACAGGTACAGGGTGACCGGAGTGCCACCGATGGCGTGGGGGCCGAGGAGGCCGGCCTCCTTGAGCTCGTCGGACAGCATGACGATCGTGCCGCCGATCCGTATCTGCGCGTGCATGATCTTGCCGTTGGGCGCGGTGGAGCGGGCCAGCTCCTGCGCCCCGAAGGCCTCGGTGTAGAAGGCGATCGCCTCGCTCGCACCGTCCACGGACAGGTACGCCGTCAGTTCCGCGTATCCGTCCGGAATCGCTTCGACCATTCCTGACTCCTTGGCTGTTCGGTGTGTCGGTTACGGGGCGGCGGTGAACCGGTCGAGTGCGTCGAGGAAGGTGCGCAGCTCGTCCTCGGTGCCGAGCGAGACGCGCAGGTGGCCGGGGTAGCCGAACATGCCGGTGTCCCGCACGAGGATGCCGTGCTCCTTGGCGAGGGCGTCCTGTGCCTCCCCGGAGGCCTCGACGCGGACGGCGACGAAGTTGGTCTCCGACGGCACGTACCGGTATCCGCGCCGCTCCAGTTCGGCGTAGAACCACTCCCGGCGTTCCGCCGCGCCCGTGCGGATCCCGTCCAGGAACGGCTGGTCCGCGAGGGCGGCCAGGGCGGCCGCCTGAGCGACGCGGTTGACGCTGAACGGGAGGACGGTCAGGGTCCGGCGGACCTCGGCGATGAGGTCGGCCCGGCCAACGGCGTAGCCGATCCGCAGGGCCGCCAGCCCGTACGCCTTCGAGAAGGTGCGCAGCGCCAGCACCGGGGCGTCGCCGTCGAGGAAGTCCCTCGTCTGCGGCAGGCCCGGGTCCCCGAACTCCTGGTACGCCTCGTCGAAGACCAGCGGCACCCCGCTCGACCGCGCCGCGGCGACCAGGGCGGCGAAGTCGTCCTTCGCCAAGGCCGTCCCCGAGGGGTTGTGCGGATTGCACACGTACCCGATGCCGTGCCCGGGCAGTGCGTCCGCGAAGTCCCCGATGTCGACGAGGCCGTCCCGCAGGGGCCGGGCGACTGCTCCGCGGCCGATGCGTTCGAGGGCCTCCCGGTAGCCGGGGAAGGTTCCCGCGGTGACCAGGCCGGGCCGCGCCGGGTCCCCGAGGGTCAGCGCGGTCGCCAGCACCAGCTCGTCGCTGCCGTTGGCCACTGCGATCTGGTCCTCGGAGACGCCCCAGTGCGCGGCGAGCGCCGTGACGAGGGCGTCCCGCTGCGGCGACGGGTAGCGGCTGACCCGTTCCAGTGCCCCGGTAGCGGCGGCGACCGCGGCGGGGCTCGCCCCGTACGGGCTCTCGCTCAGGTGCAGCCGCACCATCGAGTCCGCGTCGGGCACGCTGGTGTTGTAGACCTTCGGTTCCGGCCGGGCGGGCGCAGTCACAGGCTGGATCCCAACAGGATGCCGAAGCAGTAGCTCCCCACCGCTGCTTCCTTGGTGACGAAGTGGTGCTCACTGCCGGCGGGGATGCGCATGACCGCCGGGGAGGTCAGCTCGTGGAGCACCCCGTCGAGGTGGACCTCGATGCGGGCCTGGCCCGGGAGCGGCGAGACGAGGAGGTAGATCTCGTCGACTTCGTGGGTGTGCGGTGCGGCGACCGGCTTGTCCACGAGCGTGCTGAGCTCGCCGCCGGCGATCTGCACCGGCATGCCGCCGAACATGTCGCCGGTGAGGTAGAAGGGTGCGGGCTGGTGGTGTCCTGCGACCGCCAGCGGGATCGGCAGCTCGGACACGATCTCGGCGGTGGTCGGGGTGCTCATGCTGCCTCCAGGACGAAGAGGTAGGTGTGCGGTGCGCCGAAGGGCACCGCGTTGCGCAGGCGCATGCCTCCCTTGTCGAAGAGCTCCTCGTACTGCTCACGGGTGTAGATGGGGACGCCCATCAGGGCGTGCGCCAGCTCGAAGCCGCTGGAGAAGATCGGCAGGGTGCTGTCCCCGTTCCTCGGCCGGACCGTGGTGTCGCCCAGCAGGAAGGTGTTGGCCTTGGGGAACGCGGCCCGCAGGCGGGGGATCACCTGGTCGCGGCGCTCCGGGTCGACGAGCAGGTCGTGCAGGAACATGAAGCTCATCACGACGTCGGCCTGGTCGGCGCCCTCGACGCGGCGGTCGTTGAACAGGATGTCCAGCACGTCCGCGCAGACGGGCTCGACGGTGCCGCGCAGCCCGTACCGCTCGACGGTCTCGGCCCCGAGCTCCGTGGCGGACTTGCTGATGTCGATGCCGATGCCGCGGCTGCCGGGGCGTGCCTTGACCAGCCGGGAGACCCGCTCGCTGACTCCGGCGCCGAGGTCGACGAGCGTGGTGAAGTCGAGGCGGGCGATCTCCTGGTCGAGGAGGTGCCTCATGAGCGCGCTGTCCGCCTGGGCCGAGCCGAGCGCCACCATGCCCTCGTCGCGGTGCAGGTCGACGCCGAAGCGGCGGTCCCCGCGGGCGACGGAGGCGGCGTTCGCGAAGACGTCGTGGTAGCCGCCGACGCCCCAGGTGAAGAAGCCGATCGCCTGGCGGACGTCATCTCCGCTGCGGGTCGCCTCGACGCGGTCGCCGCGGACGTGCAGGTAGCCGAAGGATTCGGCGCCGCTCACCAGGGAGCGGACGACGGCGGGATCGAGGTCGTTCTCCCGGCAGAACGCGGCGACGTCGACGGAGCCGTCGTCCTGGAGTCCCTGGAAGAACCCGAGGCGCTCCAGTGCGTGCAGCACGTGGGCGCAGATGAAGCCGTTGAAAGCGGTGTCGGGGTTCAGTGGCGTGGGTGCCTCGCCCTGCCACTGTTCGGTCAACGTGTGTACCGGCGTCAATCGTCTACACCTCTCAGGAATGCGGCGGGCGGGCCCCCGGGGCACCGCCCGCCGCGTGAACGTGCCCTGCTCAGAAGGCCTCGAGCCGGGCCAGGTTGGTGGCCAGGGAGTACGGGGTGAGGTCGACGCCCGGCGCGTGGCCGAGGTAGAGGTCCCGGATGATCTGGCCGGCCAGGGGCGCCTGCGCCAGGCCGTGGCCGGTGAAGCCGCCGGCGAAGAAGATCCGGTCGTGCTTGCCGCTGCCCTTGCCGATGATGGCCGACTTCGTGGGCGTGACGTCCAGGGTGCCGGTCCAGGCGCTGTGCAGCTTGAGGCCCTCCAGCTCCGGGTACCACTTCGGCAGCTCGTCGACGGCGGCCTGGTACCAGATGTCCCGCAGGCCGTCCTGCTTCGAGATGCGCTCCAGGCCCACGAGGACGGACTTGCCCATGCCCATCGTCTTCAGCCCGGAGACGGGGTGGAAGGTGAACGGCAGGTTGTGGATGTCGCGGTCGGTGCGGATCGGGTCGGTGTGCAGCAGCTCGGCGAACTGCCCCCACACCGGCAGGTCCAGGCCGGCGAGCTTGGCGACGTCGCCGCTCCACGGGCCGGCCGCGATGACGACCGCGCCGGCGGTGAAGTCACCCATGGTCGTGGTGACGACGCCGCTGTCGCTGTCGATGCCGGTCACGGAGACGTTGGAGTACAGGCGGGCGCCGTGCTGCTTCGCGGCCTCGGCGTACCCCTGGACGATGGCCTCCGGCTTGATGCGGTACGTCTCCGGGTTCCAGACCGCGGCCTCGATGGTGTCCTTGTCCAGCCACGGGTTGAGCTCGATCGCCTGCTCGGCCGTCAGCATCTCCACCGCGGCGCCGGCCTCGCGGTGGTCCGCCAGGTCCGCCTCCAGCTCGGCCGCCTGCTGCGGGCTGGTGAGGATCGTCAGCAGCCCCAGGTTCTCCAGGCCCACGTCGACACCCGTGGTCGCGGCGAACTGCCGGAAATCCGCGAGGCTGCGCGACGCCAGCTCGGAGTCGTGCGGCTTCCGGGGGAAATAGGTACGGAAGGCGCGGGCGGTTTGAGAGGTGGTCCGGGAGCCGAACTGGTTCTTCTCGACGAGTACGACGTCAACGCCCGCCTTGGCCGCGTGGTACGCGATGGAGGTACCGATCACCCCTCCGCCGATGACCAGCATTTCCGCCGTGTTCTTCTGCTCAGACATTCGCATCCCTCGTGATGGTCGGACGGTAGGTCCAGTTGTCGCCTTCGATGTCCCACGGGAACAGCTGCAGGTTCCACGCACCGAGGGCATTGACGTACGTCGCCATCTGCGCCATGAGGGCGACGAAGTCCTCGCGCGTGGCGATGACGTCGAATGCGGCGACCACTTCCTTGGTGATGTCCCAAAGGGTGTTCATTCCGGTGTAGCCGAGGAACTCGGTCGGCTTCACGAGCAGGATCTTCGCCAGCTCGATCAGGGACGACAGCGGCATGTCGATGTTCCGGCCGGCCCGGACCAGGGTCGTGTAGTTCACGTATCCCAGCGGTCGGGTCTCGCCGTTCACGGCGACCAGGGTCGTGAGGACCGAGTTCTTCGTCCCGGCCCCGGAAGTGCCCCGGGACTTGCCCTCGTGGATGTCGAGGAGCTCGTCGGTCGGGTCGACCAGGGCCCGCTCGGTCTCGGCGGCGATGCGCTCGATCAGCTCGCGGAGCCGATCGGAGCCGACGTCGAGGCGCTTCACGCCGTGACCGGAGGGGCCGTCCACACGGCGGACATGGGCGATGATCGGCTCACCGTTGCCGTACACGGCCTCCCAGATCATCTGGCCGATCTTGGGCAGCTGGTCGACGTCCTCCGGCACGACCTGCCCGATGGGCGAGGTCGGCATGGGCTCGGTGAGCTCGCCGTACTTGATGGTCAGGTGCTGCACGGCAGAAAGGAAAACCGTGCCGTTGGGCTGGATCTTGCGGTTCACCTTGTAATCCGGAACCGCGTGCAGCAAATCGTGGGCCGGCGGCACGTGGTAGAAACAGTCGCCGGCCACGAGGGCGTGCCCCTGCAGGGTCTTGTACGGCAATGACGCCCACAGCGGCTCGACGAGGTCGGAGTTGCGCCCCTCGTCGAGGGTGATACGAACCTTGGCGCCGATGGGCTCCCAGGCGATCTCAATTTGTCGCATTGTACTCCTATCTCCTGCTATTCGACCCCTGTCGCCCAGGAGAGAGCGTTCGACAGGTTCCAGGGGAGTTGGATACCGACAACGGGCACGTAACGCCGTCGCGAATCGAATATAGGGATAACGGTCGCTCACTCGATCGACGGGATTGTTTTTTCTGTCAAATCGCCGATTATTTGTCACTTACGCCGCGGACCATTCGCGGAATACACAACTCCGGCGACTTTGCGAGGTGCCGGAATTATTGGTTCAGGGAAAAGGAAAGTAAAGGGCTTCCCATGGCCGCCGGTCCTGCGGCCTCCGGCGCGCACGCCGGCCGCACGGACGCGTGCGGCGGCGCGAGCAGGGACCGGAGGACCGCAGGGGCCGCTGGGGGCGCGGGACTCGCTGGGCTGCAGGGCCGCAGGGCCGAAGGGCCGGACAACGCCGCAGGGCCGCTCACTGTGAACAGTGAGCGGCCCAGCGTCAATGGCGGCGCCCCCCCCCGTATGGCGAGGGGCGGGGGCGGGGGCGCCGGGGTGGCGGTGGGCCCCGGGGGGGTGCGGTGCGATACCGGTGGCGGCCACCGAGAAGGGCGTGATGTCGACCCC